>NZ_JAVKGO010000004.1:58024-188024 GCF_031432315.1 Serpentinicella sp. ANB-PHB4 | reverse complement strand
TCCCCAGGCGGAGTGCTTAATGCGTTAGCTCCGGCACTGAGGTTTGACCCCCAACACCTAGCACTCATCGTTTACGGCGTGGACTACCAGGGTATCTAATCCTGTTTGCTCCCCACGCTTTCGTACCTCAGCGTCAGTTACAGTCCAGAGAGTCGCCTTCGCCACTGGTGTTCCTCCTAATATCTACGCATTTCACCGCTACACTAGGAATTCCACTCTCCTCTCCTGCACTCAAGCCCAACAGTTTCAAAGGCTTACTACGGTTGAGCCGTAGCCTTTCACCTCTGACTTGTTAGGCCGCCTACGTACCCTTTACGCCCAGTGATTCCGGATAACGCTTGCCCCCTACGTATTACCGCGGCTGCTGGCACGTAGTTAGCCGGGGCTTCCTCCTAAGGTACCGTCATTATCTTCCCTTAGGACAGAGCTTTACGACCCGAAGGCCTTCATCGCTCACGCGGCGTTGCTGCATCAGGGTTTCCCCCATTGTGCAATATTCCCCACTGCTGCCTCCCGTAGGAGTCTGGACCGTGTCTCAGTTCCAGTGTGGCCGGTCACCCTCTCAGGTCGGCTACTGATCATCGCCTTGGTAAGCTTTTACCTTACCAACTAGCTAATCAGACGCGGGCCCATCCTATGCCGAAGTTCTTTGACCATGAAGGGATGCCCCTTCTCGGCTTTATGCGGTATTAGCACTGGTTTCCCAATGTTATCCCCCTGCATAGGGTAGGTTGCCCACGCGTTACTCACCCGTCCGCCGCTAGGTCTTGGAAGCAAGCTTCCAATTCCTCGCTCGACTTGCATGTGTTAGGCACGCCGCCAGCGTTCATCCTGAGCCAGGATCAAACTCTTAATAAAAAATTTCTGGGTTGTCATCTCTTGGATGACTTTTATTTCTTGCTGGCTTTCTATACTGTTTAGTTTTCAAAGACCTTTTTTCTCGCCGCTTATTGGCGACTTATCTAATATATCATTTCTTGCTGGCTTTGTCAACATCTTTTTTAAAATGTTTTTTCAAAGCTTATATCTCGCTGTCGCCTGTCGTAATTTGTCGTTATCGGCGACTTAATTAATATATCACTTGTACACCTCTATGTCAATACCTTTTTTAATTCTTTTTTAAATTTCTCTATAACTTTTTTCTCCATTCTTGATACTGTCATCTGGGATACCTCTAATACTTTAGCAACTTCCATTTGTGTTTTCTCATCAAAGAATCTTTCTTTTAATACTTTCTTCTCCGCTTCATTGAGTTTATCCATCACATTATTAATAAAATCTTTGTTTTCTAATAATGAATAGTTTTTATCTTCTTCCCCAATTAGATCTAATAATTGTACGTCTTTATCTTCACCTTCATTGTCATAAGTTATATCTAATGATTTTGGATTGTAAACTTGCCCTGCCTCCATAGCCTCAATAACTTCTTCTTCTGAGCAGTTTATATGTTCAGAGATATCTTTAATGGTTGGAGCTTTTTGTAACATTTGATTTAATTCATTTTTAGCGATATTAACCTTTTTTGAAAGCTCTTGTATTCTTCTTGGTACTCTAATTGACCAGCCTTTATCCCTAAAGTGCTTTTTAATTTCTCCTATAATAGTTGGTGTTGCAAAGCTTGAAAATTCATATCCTTTGCTAGCATCAAATCGTTGTATCGCATAGATTAACCCTACGGATGCTACTTGATATATATCGTCATATTCTATACCTCTATTTATATACTTTTTTGAGAGTATCTCTGCTATATAAATATATCTATTGATTAACTCATTTCTAATCGAAATGTCTTTACTTATTTGATATTGTTCGAAAAGGTCTTTTTCGCTCAAACTCTTAATATCAATTTGTGCTTTATCATCATATTTAATTTCGGTGGCTACGCCTTTCATTGATGATCATCTCCCTAAAAATTTGGTCATTCTTATAATCGTACCATTTCCTTTATTTTGTGAAAACTCTACTTGGTCCATCAAGGACCTAATAATAAATACGCCTAGTCCACCTTCTTTTAATTCTGAATGGTCCGGCTTTTCCATTTTATTTGAACCTAAATATCCTTTCCCTTTATCGTAAACTGTTATTTCTATCTTTTTATCATAAGTTTGGAATAATATTTCAAAGTTTTTCTCTTCTTCTTTTATGCCATGGGTTATTGCGTTAGTACATGCTTCAGACACAGCTACTTTTAAGTCTTCAATTTCTTCAATATCAAATCCCATTTTAGATGCAATAGAAGATAAAGTTAACCTAACTATACTAACATATTCAGGTTTATTCGGTATGGATAACTGTATGTTGTCTTCTTCTTTATAATTATTCATAGTTACCTGCTCCTTTACATTAAACATGTTTTTTTATTCTCACTCCTCTAACTTAAATATCTTATCTAAGCCTGTTATTTTAAATAACTTGGTGATGCTTGGTTTTATATTGGTTACAATAATTTGTTTGTTTTCGACATTTATTTTTTTATAAATTCCAATTAATACGCCCAAGCCTGTGCTATCTATGTATTGTAAATCTGTCCCATTGATTTTAATACTTTCTTTTCTTTCTTTAATTAGTTTTGATAAAGTGTCTTTTAAAATATCAGCTGTGTATACATCTACTTCTCCATTTAGTGAAACATTCCATATGTTTTTATCTAAGTCAAAATTACTTTTGATATTTAAAGCCATTTTATAAATCACCTCTTTTCATTAGTTTTTATAATTATAACAAATCTTTTAATTTTAGACCACCATGTCATTGATTATTTATACTTAAAAGTTAAGCCATGTTCATTTACTTATTCATTTAATTATTAGATATTAACAAATTAATTATAATTTTTAACAACATAATTATAAATCATTATTTGTACATATATATTAGTAAAGAAGTTTAATTTTTATATATTCATTGTTGCAATAAATGTGCTTTCATTTCAAAGGGGGGTTACTATGATTTCCGATATTTCTCAAAATACAATTATGTTTGCTTTTGATAAAGTTATTCCGTTCCTTCAAATAATTGTAGAAGAAAAAATGATGATTGGTATTAATAACACGGAAAGGTGTTTAAAATTCTATGATGGCGATGCTGGTTCGGTGCCATCAGCAGACAAGTCAAAACTTAAAAAGGGTTCAGCGGCCTATGATTGTATCCAATGTGGTAGAGTTGTGAAGAAAATTATATCTAAAGAAGTTTTTGGATTTCCTTATAAAGCTATTGGTATTCCTATTAGAGATGAATCAAATAAAATTATAGGTGCTATTGGTTTAGGTATTAGTCTTGAGAAACAAAACAAGATTCTGGAATTATCTGAAGTCTTAGCTAGCTCACTCCATCAAATTTCTCAAACAATTACGGAAATATCTTGTGGTGTTCAAGACACTGTTTCGACTAATTCACAAATTGTATTAAATGCACAGAGTACCCACGCTTCAGCAAAAAACACAGATGATATTCTTCAGTTTATAACTAATGTAGCCAATCAAACAAACTTATTAGGACTAAATGCAGCGATCGAAGCTGCAAAAGCAGGTGAATATGGTAGAGGTTTCAGTGTTGTTGCTGGAGAAATCCGAAAACTTTCCTCATCTAGTAAAGCGTCCGCCAAACAAATTAAGGATACTCTATTTACAATCCAATCTGCTGTTTCTGAAATCGAGGAGAGAATCAATGACAATAATGCTGTCTTCCAAGAACAAGCAGCAGCACTACAGGAAATCACTGCATCTATTCAAGAACTAAATTCTACGGCCCAAATTTTAGAAGAGATGTCGGGAAAATTTTAAGTTAACCTTTTCTAGAAGTCTAGATCCGTGTTGTATAATATTTAGTTGAATAATCTGTTTTGAAGATTTTTATAAAGTAAATTTAATTATTGATTTTACTTCATAACAACAGAAGCACACAAATATCACCTGATATTTGTGTGCTTCTGTTAATTTCTATAATTCTTCTTCTGCATGTTGTGGTAATTGTGCTACTGTTACAATAGCGCTATCTTCTTCAACTCTCATCAAAGTCACACCCTTGGTATTTCTACCTAACTTTGATATGTTTTCTACGTTTAATCGTATTATTACACCTTCATTATTTACTAGTAATATTTCATCTGTAGTATCGACCATTTTTGCACCGACTAATAATCCAGTTTTATCTGATGTGTTATAGGTTTTAATTCCTTTTCCACCTCTTGATTGTATTCGGTATTCACCTATATCAGTTCTCTTACCAAACCCTTTTTGACTCACAACAAATAGGTCTTTCCCTTCTTCTATAACTTCCATTGCTACAACTTTATCATCAGTTGATAATGTAATACCTTTAACTCCCATAGCACTTCTTCCTACAGCTCTTACATCATCTTCTTTAAATCTAATGGATAAACCTTTTGCAGTTGTCATTATAACTTCTTGTTTTTCATCAGATAGTCTTACACTGATCAGTTCATCTTCATCTTTAATGTTGATAGCGATTAACCCGGTTTTTCTTGTACTATCAAAGTTATTTAAAGCTGTCTTTTTAATAATCCCGTTTTTGGTTGCTAGCAATAAATACTGTGATGTACAAGTTTTACTAACAGGTATCATAGCCGCAATCTTTTCATTTGGTAATAATGGTAAAAGGTTTACAATAGCAGTTCCCTTAGCTTGACGTTTTGCTTCAGTAACTTCATAAGCATTCAGCTTGTAGACTTTACCAAGATTTGTAAAGAATAGTATTGCATCTAAATTTGATGTTATTATTAACTTTTCAACGAAGTCCTCTTCTCTTGTTGTCATACCCGAAATACCTTTTCCACCTCTTTTTTGGCTTTTATATGTATCTACAGGTAATCTTTTTATATATCCAAAGTGCGTTAATGTAATAACAACATCCTGTTCGTCAATCATATCTTCTATATTTATTTCACCTGGATCCAAGACAATTTTCGTTCTTCTTTCGTCTGCATACTTTTCTTTTATTTCTTCTAATTCCTCTTTAATAATATTAATTACTAACTGTTCACTTGATAAGATTTCTTTTAGTTTCTTGATTATTTCAAGGGTCTCCCTAAGATCATTTTCAACTTTTTCTCTTTCAAGCCCTGTCAGTCTTTGTAGACGCATATCCAATATAGCTTGAGACTGTCTTTCGGATAAGTTAAATTGATTCATTAGCCCTTCTTTTGCTTCAGCACCTGTTTTCGATGCTCTAATTAAAGAAATGACCTGATCTAAGTGATCTAAAGCAATCTTTAACCCCTCAAGTATATGTGCTTTTTCTTCTGCTTTATTTAAATCATACTTTGTTCTTCGAATAATAATATCTTTCTGATGCTCAACATAGTAGTATAGAACTTGTTTTAAATTTAATACTTGAGGTTGTCCATTTACTAAAGCAATCATTATAATACTAAAAGTATCCGCTAATTGAGAATGCTTATATAACTTATTTAAGACGACATTGGCATTTGCATCTCGCTTTAATTCAATAACAATTCGCATACCTGTACGATCACTTTCATCCCGTAAATCCGATATACCCTCTACTTTTTTATCTCGGACCAAGTCAGCAATTTTTTCTATTAATTTTGATTTATTAACCTGATATGGAATTTCAGTAACAATAATTTGTTGTTTGCCTTTATTTATTTCTTCTATTGTTGCATTTGCTCTAACTTTAACTTTACCTCGTCCAGTCTTATAGGCTTCAATCATACCTTCTTTACCGGTAATTGTTGCCCCAGTTGGAAAATCTGGACCCTTTATATGATCCATTAGTTCCTCTACTTCTATTTCTGGATTATCCATTAAAGCAGTTACACCATCAATTACTTCACTTAGATTATGAGGTGGAATTGAAGTGGCCATTCCTACGGCAATACCATTTGATCCATTGATCAATAGATTTGGGAATTTACTTGGTAGTACAGCTGGTTCCTCTAATGTATCATCAAAGTTTGGTATGTAGTCTACAGTTTCTTTCTGTATGTCCCGAATCATTTCCATGGAAATCTTAGATAATCTAGCCTCTGTATAACGCATGGCTGCAGCACTATCTCCATCTACCGAACCAAAGTTACCATGTCCATCAACCAGTAGTTGTCTTGTGGAGAAATTCTGTGCCATTCTTACCATTGCATCATAAACCGCAGTATCTCCATGGGGGTGATACTTACCTAGAACATCCCCGACAATACGGGCTGATTTTCTGTATGGCTTATCCGGCGTCATGCCTAGCTCACTCATTGAGTATAGAATTCTTCTGTGTACTGGTTTTAGTCCGTCCCTAACATCAGGTAAAGCCCTTCCTACAATTACGCTCATAGAGTAGTCTATATAGGACTTTTTCATTTCATCTTCTATACCTATAGGGATAATTTTATCTTTTTCTTCTATCATATCTGAATCCCCCTACTAAACATCTAAATTTGTAACGTATTTTGCATTGTTTTCTATAAATTCACGTCTTGGTTCTACTTTATCACCCATCAAAGTTGTAAATATTTCATCTGCACCTGCTGCGTCCTCTACTGTAACCTGTAGTAAGGTTCTATGATCAGGGTTCATTGTTGTTTCCCATAATTGCTCAGGATTCATTTCTCCAAGACCTTTATATCTTTGCAACGCTACGCCATTTTTCCCTATTTCTTTTAACTTTATTTCTAGTTCCTTATCTGTATAAACGTACATCTCTTCTCTGCCCTTTTTAATCTTAAATAAAGGTGGTTGGGCAACAAAAATATGTCCTAATTCTACTAAAGGTTTCATGTATCTAAAGAAGAAAGTTAATAATAGTGTCCTAATGTGGGCACCATCAACATCGGCATCGGTCATAATAACAATTTTATGATACCTTAACTTTTCTATATCAAACTCTTCTCCTATACCGGTGCCAAAGGCTGTAATCATTGCCCTTATCTCATTAAAGTTTAAAATTTTATCTAAACGAGCTTTTTCAACGTTTAGTATCTTTCCTCGTAGGGGTAATATCGCCTGAGTCGCTCTATCTCGACCTTGCTTTGCACTTCCACCCGCAGAATCACCCTCCACTAGATAAATTTCACTTAGTGATGCATCTTTCTCAGAACAATCGGCTAATTTCCCAGGTAATGTTGTATTTTCTAAGACACCTTTTCTTCTAGTAAGTTCTCTTGCTTTTTTTGCAGCTTGTCTTGCTCTTTGGGCTTTCATTGCTTTTTCTACTATTAATTTCGCCTCAGATGGATTTTCCTCTAAAAAAGCTTCCATATATTCAGCAGTAGCAGACTCAACAATCCCTCTCATTTCGCTATTTCCTAATTTTGTTTTTGTCTGTCCTTCAAACTGGGGTTCTGTTAGTTTAACGGAAAGAATAGCGGTTAAACCTTCTCTAACATCTTCACCAGAAAAATTTTGATCTTTTTCTTTTAAAATTCCATTTTTTCTAGAGTAGTCATTAATAACTCGTGTTAAGGCAGCTTTAAACCCACTTAAGTGAGTTCCACCTTCCTGGGTATTAATATTGTTTGCGAAACTAAATATATTTTCAGTATAAACATCTGTATATTGAACAGCTAGCTCAACTACACTACTATCCTTTTTTCGTTCAAAATAAAGAATACTATCATGTAAAGGTTCTCTGTTTTTATTTAAATGTTTTACAAAATCCTTTATACCGTCTTCATAATAAAAAACACTTGTTTTTTCTTGATCTTCTCTATAGTCTTGCAAAGTTATCTTTATGCCTTTGTTTAGGAAGGCCATTTCTCTAAATCTATTCTCTAGAGTTTCGTACCTATACTCAGTTTCTTCAAATATATCCGCGTCAGGTTTGAAGTAGATCGTTGTTCCTCTTTCCTCTGTTACATCAACTTCTTGAACTTCGCCTAAAGGGTTCCCCTTCTCAAATGACTGTTTGAATTTCTTCCCATCTCTTTTAATTTCTGCAACAAGACTTGTTGATAAAGCATTTACAACTGATATACCTACACCATGTAGTCCACCTGAAACCTTATATCCTCCTCCTCCAAATTTACCACCGGCATGGAGTACTGTAAGTACTGTTTCAAGTGTTGATAAACCCGTTTGTGGGTGTTTTTCTACAGGGATCCCTCTTCCGTTATCGGATACTTTAATTGAATTGTCCTGATTAATTGCCACATGAATTGTATCACAGTAGCCAGCTAGGGCCTCATCTATACTATTATCTACAACTTCATAAACTAAATGATGTAATCCTTTTGAGCTGGTACTTCCAATGTACATTCCTGGTCTTTTTCTTACTGGCTCTAATCCCTCTAACACTTGTATTTCTTCTGCACTGTAATTCTGTTGTATCTTATTCTCCATCATTAAACCTCCTACTAAATAGAACCTACTCTTTTGTATAATGTTAAAGCCGCGATTGGTGAATAATAGACAATCACTTCAGATGCTTTTTGGGTCCTTTGTTCTTTTTCTTCCACTAGTATAAAAGACCTAGTTTCTTCTTTTGTTATTTTTCTTGTCATTCCTTTTTTTTCATTCAATTTTAAAAATTTTTTAGTATGTTTACTCTTTAAGGCAGATTTCACATCAAATATACCAATAACATTTTTCATGTTCACAACCATATCTCCGCCAATATGTAAGAAATTGCTATTATTATTAATCATGTTATTCCCCCTATTTATTAAGGTTTAAAAAATAACATTTAACCTATTTATTATACACTTTATTATGTGTAAATAAAAGGTATCTAGATTATTTTCTGTAAACTTTACCCTTTATGATTTTAAATGTTTCATAAATGTCATCTTCTTTTAGATGACACTGTTCTACATTTGTGGTAGTTATAAATGTTTGTATGTTTTTTAAATGCATTAGTAAATATTTTTGCCTTGATTCATCTAACTCACTCATAACATCATCTAAAAGTAATATTGGATATTCTCCAACTTCACCTTTTATAAGTTCTAATTCAGAGAGTTTTAAGGACAATACTGTAGTTCTTTGTTGTCCTTGAGAACCAAAGCGTTTTACTTCCATGTTGTTTATAAAAAATTTAATATCATCTCTATGGGGTCCAACTAGAGTTACCCCCCTATACCGTTCATCTTTATATCTACTTTTTAAATTTTCTAAAAAATTAATTTTAATATCATTTTTATCTTCCAATCCATTGATTTTAACATTACTTTCATATTTTATGCTTAAATTTTCTTTTTCCTGAGTAATTCTTCTATGCATAAGTTTTGCTAAAATGCTTAATTTTTTAATAAATTGCTTTCTATAGATAATAATTTCTGAACCGTAACTTGACAACTGTTCATTCCAAACCTCTAGATCAACTTGACTAGTATGTCTGCTTTTCAATAATTTATTTCTTTGCTGTAATACTTTATTATACTGAGCAGTTAAATAATGATACTTTGGGAATATTTGAGATATGTCGTTATCGATAAAACGCCTTCTTTCACTAGGCCCTTCCTTCACAATCTTTAAATCTTCTGGGGAAAAGAGTACTATATTTAAATTTCCTAAAAGTTCACTATATTTAGTAGTAATAATACCGTTAACTTTTACCTGCTTCTTTTTTTCTTTTTGTAGCTTCAATTCTATTTTGACGTTCCGGTCTTTCTTTTTAACATTTGTTCTTATATAGGCTTGATTTTTATCAATATTAATTAACTCTTGATCCTTATTATTCCTAAAAGATTTACCCAGTCCACAAAGATATATAGATTCTAATAAATTTGTTTTTCCTTGTGCATTTTCTCCTATAAATAAATTAATTTTTGGATGAAATTCTAATAAAATATCTTCATAGTTACGATAGTTTATAATTCTAACCTCTTGAACTCGCACGTTAACCCTCTTTCCATCCATAACAAATTATTTGTTTTGCTTTACTTCTATTCTCTCATTATCAAATTGAACAATATCACCGTCTTTAATTTTTTTTCCTCTTTGTACAACTACTTCACCATTAACTTTCACTAAACCTTCTAATATGTAATGTTTTGCTTCACCACCAGTAACCGCTATTTCAGAAAGTTTTAGTAGTTGATCAAGTTTAATGTATTCACTGTCAATATTAATAATCAATAGAATCCCTCCGTTGTAATAATTTTTCATAAAATCTATTATACCACAAAAGCCTTAGTAAAATAACAATTCTACTAAGGCTTCACATATGCTTATTTTATTTACTCAGCTGCTATTCTAACAGGTAATATTAAATATTGATAATTTGTATCATCCTCTG
The DNA here is from genome assembly GCF_031432315.1 of Serpentinicella sp. ANB-PHB4. Classification (NCBI taxonomy): domain Bacteria; kingdom Bacillati; phylum Bacillota; class Clostridia; order Peptostreptococcales; family Natronincolaceae; genus Serpentinicella; species Serpentinicella sp. ANB-PHB4. Next base: position 177,821 of record NZ_JAVKGO010000004.1, on the reverse strand, counting down.
GCTTAATCAACCCTGGGTTAATACTAGTCATAAACTCTATAAATACGTAGTCATCCTCAATTATTTTAAGTACATCAAGTAAGTATTTTGAATTAAAAGCTATTTTAATTTCTTCGCCTTCTAATTCAATATTTATTTGTTCGTGTACATTTCCTAATTCTGAGTTTGAATTTATAACTAATAACTCATCTTTTATTGTAATTTTAAGAGGATTGTTTTTTCCTTCTCTTGAAATTAGAGCAGCTCTTTCAACGCTTTCTAGTAATTTTTTTGTGTTTATTCTAATTTTAGACTTAAATTCTTTTGGGATAATTTGTTTATAGTTAATAAATTCTCCTTCTAAAAGTCTAGAGATTAGTCTTGTTTGACCTAGCGTAAATAAAGCATGTTTTTCAGATAAGGACATAAAAATAATTTCTTCTGCATCATCCATAATTCTACTTACTTCATTTAACGTTTTAGCTGGTATGATAGCCTTATTATTTGTATCATTCTCTATCTCCGCTTTCTTTAAAGCTAGGCGATATCCATCTAGTGCCACCATATTTAACTCATTTTCTTGTATTTCTATAAGTACACCAGTGAATACAGGTTTCATCTCATCTTGAGATGTTGCGAAAACAGTTTGTCTAATCATACTTTTCAAAACATGGTTATTAAGTTTATATGTGCTTTTTTCTTCCACTACTGGCAATTCAGGAAAATCATCTGTTGGGTAATACACAATACTAAACTCAGTTCCTTCTGCCTTTATAATCAATTTTTGTTCATCTAAGTATATTTCCACTTCAGAATCTGGTAATTTTCGAACAATTTCGCTAAAAAGTTTAGCGTCTATTACAACTGCACCTTCTTCAAATATATTAGATTCAGTTACATGTTCGATACCAATATCTAAGTCAGTAGCAATAAATTTCAGATGATTATCTATGGCTTCGATATAGATACCTTTTAGTATAGGCAATGTTGTCTTTGATGAGACTGCTTTTTGAACAATAGAAATAGCACTTAATAAAGATTTTTTTTGAATTAAAAATCGCATTGTGGATAACCCTCCCTTTTAAAATATACAAATTAATAATAAATATTTAGTAGTAATAGTAGTAGGGCCTGTTAATTTGTGAATAACTATGTGTGATTTATAGTAATATTGCAACTCAGCTGTGAGTATAAAATGTATAACTAGGTGTATAACTATAAAGTATTCCACAGGAATAATAGTCACATAAACTATCAACAGATTATCAACAGTAGCCTGTTAATTCTACTCATCCCGAAGTTGACGAATAATTTTGTTTATCTTTTCTTTAAAATCATCACTGTTTTCCATTTCATTAGAAATTTTTTCATGGGCATGAATAACTGTAGTATGATCCCTACCTCCAAACTCCTCACCAATTTTAGGCAGTGATAAATCAGTTAACTCACGGGTGATATACATAGCAATTTGTCTTGGAAAAGCAACTGATCGAGTTCTTTTCTTTGCATTGTAATCCTCCATCTTTATACTAAAGTGTTTAGAAACAATTTCTTTAATAAGAGAGACAGTAATCTGTTTTTTCTGAGATGAAAAGACTTCTTTAAGAGCTTCCTTTGCAATTTCAACGGTAATTTCACCATTCGCTAAAGAAGAATAAGCTACAATTCGAATAAGTGCACCTTCAAGTTCACGAATATTTGCTTGAATTTTACTAGCGATGAATGCCATTACTTCATCAGGGACGTCCATATTTTCAAGTTGAGCTTTTTTTCGTAAAATAGCTATTCTAGTTTCAAAATCAGGAGGTTGAATATCAGTTATTAGTCCCCACTCAAACCTTGATCTTAAACGATCCTCTAGAGTTGGTATTTCTTTTGGTGGTCGATCACTAGAAATAATAATTTGTTTATTTGATTCATGTAGAGCATTAAATGTATGGAAAAATTCTTCTTGGGTACTTTCTTTTCCAGCTATAAATTGAATATCATCTACTAAAAGCACATCTACATTACGATAACGGTCTCGAAACTCAACGTTTCTATCATCACGAATAGAATTTATAAGTTCATTGGTAAAGGTTTCAGAAGAAACATATACAATCTGGGCATTCGCGTTATTCTGCTTTATATAATGTCCAATAGCATTCATAAGATGTGTTTTTCCTAAACCAACGCCACCGTAAATAAATAAAGGATTATAGGCTTTTGCTGGTTGTTCAGCTACAGCTACGGAAGCAGCATGTGCAAATCGATTACTATTACCTATAACGAAGGTATCAAAGGTATACTTTGGGTTCAGGCTTTTTATTAGCCCAGATTCTCTTATAGGTTTTTTACTCTCTTCTTTACTAATAGAACTTTCTTCATCAGGAATAATAATCTTTATTTGGTATTGTTTATGTGTAACCTGTTTAATAGCATTTACTATTAATCCAGCATATCGACCTGTAATAATATCTCTATTGAAGTCATTGTGTACCTTTAAAATGACTGTACTTTCATCAATAGAAACTGGTTCAATTGTTTTAATCCAGGTCGAAAAGCTAACCTCTGTTAATTCTGTTTTGATTAAGTTCAAGGTCTTGTCCCAAATCATAGGAAGATCGGCATTCATCAAAACATGTTCCCCCTTACTGCAAATTAAATTTATTTTTATATAAGTTATCCTAAGTTATCCATAAAAAAATCCACAAGGATAATCAAAAAAATATTAAGCAAGGGTAATATTTTTTATCAACATGGTTATGCTTATGGATGTGGAAAAATAAAAAAAAGAGTGAATAATTTAATTATATATAGTCTTATACACAATATCAACAAGAAGATTATTAACATTTAAGAAGACTAAAAAAAGCACAAACAGATAAATATATGTCAATAATTCTATGTTATGCACAATAATATCCACAAATGTGAATAACTTTGGATAAAGTGATTAAAGTTACGAACATTATCAACAAGTAAAACCATCATAACAAATTTGACTATAGGTTTCAACAAAAAACAACAAAATATCCACATTATTTTTTATTGTTAATAACTATTATCCACAACAATAAATAGTTTGTAGTATTGCTAAAAACTTGACAGTGTAACGTTATGTCGCTATAATCTATTTGTAGTGTGTTCAATTTTAAATAATATAAAATTGATATATAGAAGTAATTTAAGGGGGTGTAATTTGTGAAAAGAACCTATCAACCAAAAAGAAGACAAAGAAGTAAAGAGCATGGTTTCAGAAAAAGAATGAGCACTAAAAATGGTAGAAATGTAGTAAAGAGACGTAGATTAAAAGGAAGAAAAAGACTGACTGCGTAGGGGCCGCTTAACGTGGCCTTTTTCTATAACTATTTTCTTTTATAATGGAGGATTAAGATGAAAAATGCCAATAGATTAAAAAAAAACAGTGAATTTCAAAGGGTTTATCAAAAAAGAAAATCTATGGCAAATAAACTTTTAATTCTTTATATTACAGAAAATCAGCTTAGTTATAATCGGGTTGGTTTTGTAGTTTCTAAGAAAGTAGGTAATAGTGTTGTAAGAAGTCGTGTTAAAAGACTAATGAAAGAAAGCTACCGGATAAATGATTTTCGTTTTAAAAATGGATATGATATTGTTTTCATTGCAAGACAAAATTGTATTAATGCCACTTATAAAGAAGTTGAAAGTGCAATTATGCATTTAATGAGAAAAATGCAGTTATTAAATAAATGATTTAGAAAAGGCCGATAAATTATGTCAAGTGTCTTTATTTTTTTAATTCAAATTTACCAAAAGTGGCTATCGCCCTTAAAAAGAAGAAGAACTTGTATCTTTTATCCTACCTGTTCGTCTTATAGCATTGAGGCGTACAAGCATTATGGTTTTTTAAAAGGTAGTTATTTAACATTAAAAAGAATTTTAAGGTGTAATCCCTTTAATAAAGGTGGATATGACCCTTTAAATAAAAAATAAAAGTCTAAATTAGTAGGGGGTTTAGAATTTGACTTCACTAGCACAGTTTTTCGGGTCCATGTTGTTTTATATTTATGAAGTTGTAGATAATTATGGCTTAGCAATTATTTTATTTACAATTTTAATAAAAGCAGCTATGTTACCACTAACATTTAAACAGGCCAAGTCAATGAAGAAAACACAGGAAATACAACCTAAGATCAAAGAATTACAAGTAAAGTACAAAAATGATAAAGAAAAATTAAATCAGAAAATTATGGAGCTCTATCAAGAGCATAATGTGAGTCCTTTTAGCTCTTGTTTACCATTATTAATTCAATTTCCTATTATTATCGGGTTGTTTACAGCACTTAGAAATCCTGAAGTATATGTTTTTGAGTCAGCAGAAATTTATGCAGCGATCGACACTAGCTTTTTGTGGCTTTCAAGTTTAGCGGAAGCAGATCCATGGATATTACCACTCTTAGCAGGGATAACAACTTATTTATCAAGTGCAACGATGTCTGCTGGGGCACAAGGATCAGCTCAATCAACTCAAAAAACAATGAACTATATTTTTCCAGTTATGATATTTGTGATGACTACGGACCAAGTTTTTGGACAAGGATTTCCTGCAGGTCTAGCTTTATATTGGGTAGTAAGTAATACATTCCAGTTTGTACAACAATTAGTAATTACAAAGCCCAATGCATTATTCAAGGGGGGAACTAAGTAGATGAAATCTATCGAGGTTACGGGAAAAACGGTAGAAGAAGCCATTTCAAAAGGATTAGTTGAACTTGAAAAGAAAAAAGATGAAGTAGAATATAAAATTATAGATATACCTAATAAGGGGTTTTTAGGTATTATTGGATCTAAACTTGCAAAAATAAAGATGACGGTTAAAGACACTCCAGCGAAAGATGCTGAAATTTTTCTTAAAGAAACCTTAAATGCCATGGGATTAGAGGTTATGATTGATGCTTATCTAGACGGAGATGTTGTGAAAGTTTATTTAGAAGGACCAAATATGGGTGTTGTAATTGGAAGAAGGGGTCAAACTTTAGATTCTTTACAGTACTTAACGAGCCTTGTTATTAATAAAGGTAGAGATAAGTATCTTAAAGTATTTATTGATACAGAAAATTACAGACAAAAAAGAGAAGATACATTAGTAAATCTTGCGCATAAAATGGTTGAAAAAGTAAAAAGGACAAAAAGAAGTGTAGCCCTTGAGCCGATGAATCCATACGAAAGAAGAATTATTCATGCTGCACTTCAATCTAGCAAAGCGGTACAAACCTACAGTGAAGGGGAAGAACCTCATCGAAAAGTGGTTATAGCCCTTAAAAGAAAACCCAGTTAAATAGCTGGGTTTTCTTCTGTGATAATATAAAATCAAATTTACATATTTAAATCATTTTTATAAAATAATAAGATAAGGAATTATATAATGATAAGGGATTGCAAACTTGATGATTATAATGATGTAGAAAGTTATAATAAGGGTAACAGTTTAAAAAACGTTTACTATAATTGTTGAAGAGGTGTTAACATGTTTTTAAGTGATACAATCGCTGCCATAGCAACAGCACCAGGAGAGGCTGGAATCGGAATAGTACGAATAAGCGGAGAATCAGCTATAGATATTGCCGACAAAATATTCAAATCTAAAAAAGGTAAAAAACTTAGCGAATTTGATGAACGTCGAATTACCTACGGAAATGTTTTTGATCCTAACACAGGTAATAGATTAGATGAAGTTCTAGTTTCATATATGAAAGCACCCTATACATATACAACTGAAGATATTGTAGAAATTAATTGCCATGGAGGATATATACCAGTAAAAAATATTCTAGAATTAGTTTTGCGAATGGGTGCACGATCTGCTGAACCAGGAGAATTTACGAAAAGGGCCTTTTTAAACGGTAGAATAGATCTATCCCAGGCAGAGGCGGTAATGGACTTAATTAGTGCAAAAACTGATAAAGGTTTCGATGTAGCCCTAGACCAACTGGAAGGTACTTTATCGAAAAAAGTTAAAGAAATTATTACTAATTTAATGGACATGTTAGCCCATATTGAAGTTTCTATTGACTTTGCAGAAGAAGATGTTGATGAAGTAACACTAGATATATTGTTAAATAAAAGTAAAGAAGTAAAAAAAGAAATACAACAACTATTGGATACAGCGGATACTGGTAAAATTATTAGAGAGGGCTTAAATACGGTTATCGTCGGAAAGCCAAATGTGGGTAAATCCTCATTAATGAATACACTTTTAGGGGAGTCTAGAGCTATTGTAACAGATGTACCAGGAACAACAAGAGATATAATTGAAGAAAATTTAAGTATTAGAGGAATTCCTTTAAAAATTATAGATACAGCGGGTATAAGAGAAACTGATGATATCGTTGAAAAAATAGGTGTTGAAAAATCTAAACAGTTTTTTAATAAAGCAGATTTGATTATTTTTATGCTGGATATATCGTCCTCATTAACAGAGGATGATATTCAGATTCTCGAGCTAATAAGAAATAGAAAAGCATTAGTTATATTAAATAAATTAGATCTTCCACATAAAATCGATGAGGGTGCTATTGTAGAATATATTGATAGTAAAAATATAATAAAGTTATCTGTTTTATCCGAAACTGGCATAGAGGACCTGGAAGAAAGAATTGTAGATATGGTCTATAAAGGGGATGTAAAATCTAAAGATACTGTCATGGTAACAAATGCAAGACATCGAAATGCATTAGAGCGGGCGCTTAAAAGCTTGGAAGAGGGTGTTGAAGCCATAGAACAAAAACTACCTCTTGATTTTATTGAAGTTGATGTTAGAGACTGTTGGGAAGCATTAGGAGAAATTTCTGGAGATACAGTAGAAGAAGATCTTATAAATCATATTTTCCAAAACTTTTGCATTGGAAAATAGGTAAGGAGGACAAAAAATGATTACATATGAAGCAGGGAATTACGATGTTGTTGTTGTTGGTGCTGGTCATGCTGGTTGTGAAGCAGCCTTAGCCTCTGCTAGAATGGGACATAGAACTTTGATTTTAACTATGTCTTTAGATGCAGTTGCTATGATGGCGTGTAACCCTTCTATTGGGGGAACGGGGAAAGGACATCTCGTTAGGGAAATAGATGCTTTAGGTGGAGAAATGGGTTTAAATATAGATAAAGCATTTATCCAAAGTAGAGTTTTAAATACAGCAAAGGGTCCAGCAGTACATTCTCTTAGAACACAAGCAGATAAAACAAAATACCATGAAGAAATGAAAAAAACCCTAGAAAATCAAGAACACTTATTTTTAAAGCAGGGTGAAGTAATTGACTTCATTATTGAAGAAGGAACAATTAAAGGGGTTCTAACTCGTAATGGTGGGGTTTATCACTCGAAGACAGTTATTATAGCTACAGGTGTATATTTAAATAGTCGAGTTTTTTTAGGGGAAGTTAACTATGAGTCCGGGCCTAATGGGCTGTATTCATCTAAGTTTTTATCTGAAAAACTTTCTGACTTAGGTTGTCGATTAAGAAGGTTTAAAACAGGTACACCTGCTAGAGTACATAGTGACACAATTGATTTTGACAAGATGGATGTACAGCATGGTGACGATGAAATAGATCCTTTTTCATTTTTAAATGATGAAATTAATATGGACCAACATCCTTGTTGGTTAGCGAGAACAACAGAAGCAACAAAATTAATTATTAAACATAATCTTAACCGCTCTGCAATGTACAGAGGAGATATAGAGAGTGTTGGGCCACGATACTGCCCATCTATAGAAGATAAAATTGTACGATTTAGTGATAAACCATCTCACCAAGTGTTTTTAGAGCCTGAAGGCTTAAATACAAAAGAGATGTATGTACAAGGCATATCAACAAGTTTAGCCGAAGAAGTTCAGGTAAAGATGTATAGAAGTATAATTGGTTTAGAAAATGTTGAAATAATGCGTCCGGCCTACGCGATTGAATATGATTGTATTGATCCTACACAGCTAAAACCATCCCTAGAAATTAAAAATGTTAATAATTTATTTAGTGCAGGACAATTTAATGGAACTTCTGGATATGAAGAAGCAGCTGCACAAGGATTAATTGCTGGGGTAAATGCAGTACGTAAAATCCGTGGGGAAGATCCCTTGATTTTAAGTCGTTCAGATGCTTATATTGGCGTTGTAATTGACGATCTTGTTACAAAAGGAACAAATGAGCCTTATAGAATGATGACATCTAGAGCAGAGTACAGACTTGTTTTAAGACAGGATAATGCAGATGCTAGACTAACAGAAAAGGGATATGAGATAGGGCTAGTTACAGAGGACCGATATCGTAAATATAAAGACAAACAAGAACAAATAGATCGTGAGTTAGAACGTTTGAGAAACACAAATGTTTCACCTGAAACAGTAAATGATTTCTTAATTAAAGTCGGAAGTGCACCTATTAAAGCAGGAATTTCTCTGTATGAACTATTAAAAAGACCAGAAATTACATATGAGAATATGAAAGAAATTGATCACAACAGGCCTTATGGACTTATGAAAAGAGCTGTTAAACAATGTGAAATTATTATTAAATATGAGGGGTATATAGACAAACAGCTTAAACAGATAGATAGTGTTAAAAAACTTGAAAATAAAAAACTACCAGATCAAATTGATTATAATAGTATAGATGGACTAAGGTTGGAGGCCAGACAAAAATTAGACGAAATAAGGCCGCTGTCTGTTGGACAAGCTTCTCGCATATCAGGCGTTTCTCCTGCTGATGTTTCTGTTTTACTTGTATACCTGGAACAAATGAGGCGAAAAAAGAAAGAGGGATAGGAAAATGATGTTAGAAGAGGTTATTGAGAAAGGTAGCTTAGCCCTAGGATATGAATTGAATGAAGAACAAACAAAACAATTTATTATATATAAAGATCTATTACTAGAATGGAACCAAAAGATGAATTTAACAGCTATTGAAGATGAACATGAAATAGGGGTAAAACATTTTTTAGATTCAATTTCATGTATAAAGAGCGAGATATTAAAACCTAAGGGAAAAATAATAGATGTTGGAACAGGAGCCGGATTCCCTGGAATCCCGATAAAAATACTTTTTCCTGATATAGATCTAACACTATTAGACTCCTTGAATAAAAGAATTAACTTTCTAAAGGAAGTTGGCAACCAAACTGGTTTAGATAATGTGGAATATATTCATGGTCGGGCAGAGGAATATGGTACCAACAAAAATTATAGAGAACAATTTGATTATGCTGTAGCAAGGGCGGTAGCACCGTTGAACATTTTAGCTGAATATTGTCTTCCTTTTGTAAAAGTAGGGGGATATTTTATCTGTCAAAAAGGTAAACAGCTTGATCAAGAACTAAATGCGGGAGAAAAAGCTGTAAAAATATTAGGTGGAAAAATTGAAAAACAAATAGATATTCCATTGCCCTTTAGTGATATTGTTCACAATTTGCTAGTAATAAAGAAAATAAATAATACCTCGACAAAATTTCCTAGGAAAGCAGGAAAACCATCAAAAGATCCTATCAAGTAGGTCAAACAATAAGGCATTTTAGTACATTATGTAGTACGAAACCTGTTGTTTTAGGAAGGAGATAAAGTTTTTTTCTAGAATAAAATAAGAAAGAAAAGAACGCCTTTATAAAGAAATGAGGGGATTAAAAAATGAGTAATGCTGAAAAAAGTATTGTAGAAGTAAATGTGGATATGATTATACCGAATCCATATCAACCGAGAAAAGTTTTTTCGCAGGGAAGCTTAGAGGAGTTAAGCCAATCTATAAAACAATATGGGGTTTTACAGCCAGTGAGTTTAAGGCATTCTCGAGATGGAAAATATGAACTAATTGCAGGGGAAAGGCGATTAAAAGCAACTAAAATGGCAGAACTAAGTACTATACCCGCTATTGTACATAATGAATTTAATGATAAAGATTCTGCGGTGCTAGCAATTATTGAAAATTTACAAAGAGAAGATTTAAACTTTATTGAAGAAGCTGAAGGCTATGCAAATTTAATAGAGGATCATGGTTTTACTCAACAAGAGCTTGCTTTATATATTGGAAAAAATCAATCAACTATTGCAAACAAACTAAGAATATTACGTTTAGGAGAAGAAGCGAAAAAGCTATTAATAGAACACGGATTAACTGAAAGGCATGCTAGATCCTTGTTAAAGCTACCTGATGAAGATTTACGACTTCTTGCACTAAATAAAACCATTCAAAATGAGTACAATGTAAAGCAAACCGAAGAACTTATTAAATCTATGATGGAAGAAATAAGCAAAGAAGAAGATACCCCAAAGAGGCAACAAAAAATTAAAAGTTTCATGAATTATAGAATTTATATAAATACGATAAAACAGGCTTATGAAGCAATAAAAGATAAACAAGAGAATGCAGAATTTAAACAAGAAGATAAAGGTGATTTTATACAATTAGTTGTTAAGATCCCAAAATCCTAAATCAATACAAAATAAGGTCCTTTAATTAGGATCTTTTTTATACCGTAAGAAAGTTCTATGTTTCTACTGGTTGTCTGGATGGTATGGAATCCCCTGTGGTATTAAGTTGGTACTCAGACGGTTTTGACGTCGTCGGAGGAAACCTATAGGGTTTTAGCAAAAGTGGCGTTAGCCACTTTTTTATTGCTTTTATCAAGTAGAAGTCAGTTTAATTACCTAACTATGACATATAATTTTTACTCTAATCTTTATATAGATAGAGTGGTTTATTAGCTTGTATTATTTAAATTTATTTAATGATACAAATTATTCAATTATGCAATTTATACAATACTAAAATTTACCGGATAAAGTTAATATTCCTATTACAATAAAAACAACGCCAGCTGCATTTTGCAAGTAAGAAGGAGGAATGTACTTTGTTAAAAAAGTACCCGCTAAAACACCAATGATAGAACTTAAAATCAAAGCAAGTGAAGCACCAATAAAAACAGGCCAAATGGATTTAGATTGAGTAGCTAACAACATTGTTTGGAGTTGGGTTTTATCACCTAATTCTGCAACAAATACAATTAGAAATGTAGTAATAATTGTTTTTAACACATAATACCCCCTTTATAAGACACCTCTACAACGGTTATATGAATAGCCAAAAGGAAATCAATAAAAAAATAAAAGACACACATACTTGTTAGGGATATTATATTCTCTTAATCGATGGATTATTAATAACAATTTTATAGAGGATATTTTCAAACTTTATCGAAATAAATAGATAATAGAAGAGATATGCAAAGGAGGGATTTAAAATGGGCAAGGTTGTTGCTATTTTTAATCAAAAAGGCGGTGTAGGAAAAACAACAACAAATGTAAATTTAAGTGCTTGTATTGCCCACAAAGGGAAAAAAATATGTGTTATTGACATAGACCCTCAAGGGAATACCACAAGTGGTTTTGGCGTTGATAAAACTGCTGTGGAATATAATATATACGATGTATTAATAGATGAGGTTAGTATCGAAAAAGCAATAATAAAAACAGAATTTGAAAATCTAGATCTAGTATCATCAAGTCAAAACTTAGCAGGGGCAGAAATTGAACTTGCAACCCAAGAAGGGGATCGGGAAATTAAATTGAAGCAAGCTATTGATTCTATCAAGGACAGATATGACTATATTTTTGTAGACTGTCCACCTTCTCTAGGTCTTTTAACAATTAACTCTTTGTCAGCTGTAGACTCAGTATTAATACCAATACAGTGTGAATATTACGCACTAGAAGGTGTGAGTCAATTAATGAATACAATTTCACTAGTTCAAAAAAGTTTAAACCCAAAGCTTGAAGTACAAGGTGTTGTATTAAGTATGTTCGATGGTAGAACAAACTTATCAATTCAAGTTGTGGATGAAGTAAAAAACTATTTTAAAGGAAAAGTATATACATCAATTATCCCACGTAATGTTAGATTAGCCGAGGCACCTAGTCATGGACAGCCAATTATTTATTATGATAACAAATCAAAGGGTGCAGAAGCTTATATAGAGCTTGCGGAAGAATTTATAGATCTGGAAGAGGATGTGATTTAGTATGGCCGGTGCGACAAAAAGAAAAGGTTTAGGTCGAGGGTTAGAAGCATTAATACCTAAAAAAACAATAGAACCAGATCAAAAAAGTAGTGATAATATTGTTGAAAGCATTAATATAAATAAAATATATCCAAATAAAGATCAACCTAGAAAAGATTTTGAAGAACAACCTTTAATGGAGTTAACCGAATCAATACAAAAACACGGTATTATTCAACCGATCATTGTTACGAAGAATGATAACGGGTACATGATTATAGCTGGAGAAAGAAGATGGCGAGCAGCAAGAAAGGCAAAATTAACTGATCTACCATGCATTGTTAGAAAATATGATGAAAAACAACTAGTAGAAGTTGCTTTAATAGAAAATATACAAAGAGAAGATTTGAATATAATAGAAGAAGCAGAAGCATATAAATATCTAATTGAAAAATATAAGGTTACCCAAGAGCAACTAGCCATTGCCTTAGGCAAAAGTAGACCCCATATTGCAAATACAATGCGACTATTACAGTTAAATAATCAAATTATAGGCATGATCAAAGAAGGGAGAATAAGTGCAGGGCAAGGTAGGGCACTTCTAGCAATTAAGGATAAAGAAAAACAACTACAGATTGCTATTAAAATTGAAGCAGAGCAATTAAATGTTAGACAAGTGGAATTGTTAGTTAAATCATTATTAAACCCAGAAGAAACAAAAGTTAAAAAAGATAAAGAAAAGGATATTATTTTAAGAGATATAGAAAATAACTTAAAACAACTACTAGGGACAAAAGTAAGTATTACAAAAGGCAAGAAAAGGGGAAAAATTGAGATTGAGTACTATAGTGATGAAGAGTTAGAAAGAATCCTCGATATATTTAAATCAGACGAATAAGTTAATTAATAATTAATAGAGTCCAATAAGGAGCATGACCTAGTCAACATGTCACATGTTTATCCATTAAAGAAGATTGGTTTAATACGTAATTATTAAACGCTAAAAAAATATTAAGTGAAAGAAGGGGTATGGTGATATATTTAGATAATGCTGCAACATCCTTTCCTAAACCAAAGATTATTCATCAAAAATTAGATGAATATTTAAGTAACTATGCGGCTAATCCGGGAAGGTCCGGGCATAGAATGGCTCTAGAATCTAGTGAGGCCATTTTTAAGGTAAGGGAGCTAATTTGTCAGCTATTTAATATTGCTAGCCCAATGCAAGTTATATTTACATCTAGTGCGACTGAGAGTTTAAACTTAGCTATAAAAGGTACTTTATATAAAGGGGATCATGTTATTACAACTAGCATGGAGCATAACTCAGTATTAAGACCTATTAAAGCATTAGAATCCTTCGGAATAACAAACACAATAATATACTGTAATGAGAATGGTATGATCGACCCGAAAGATGTAGAGGAATCAATTTTACCGAATACAAAACTAATTGCAATGACCCACGCTTCGAATGTAACTGGCACCTTAATGCCAATTGTGGAGATAGGAGAAATAGCTAAAAAGAACAATGTTTACTTCTTAGTAGATGGGGCGCAAACAGCAGGTGTGTTACCAATAGATATAGAAAAAATGAATATAGATTTATTAGCAGTACCTGCCCATAAAGGTCTATTAGGAATGCAGGGTTTAGGCATCCTTTATATAAAAGAAGGGCTTGATGTTCGTCACTTTAAAGAGGGCGGAACGGGAAGCAAGTCACAAGAACTTATTCAGCCATTAATTTTACCGGATCGGTATGAAACAGGCACGCCTAATACACCAGGAATCATTGCATTGGGTGCTAGTATTGAATTTATTTTAGATAAGGGAATAAAGAAAATACGAGAACATGAAGAGGAATTAACAAAATATTTTATAGACAAAATACAAACAATAGACAAAATAAAAGTTTATGGGGCACATCATTTAGGAAAGCAGGCATCCGTCGTATCGATAAATATAAAAGAAGAGGATTCTTGCGATATTGGATCTTGTTTAGATAGAATGTTTAATATAGCAGTTCGTTCAGGGTTTCACTGTGCGCCTTTAGCTCATGAAACCATAGGTACTAGTGAGCAGGGGACAGTTCGGTTTAGTTTTGGTTATTTTAATACAAAAGAAGAAATAGATATAGTCCTAAAAGCAATAAAAGAAATTTGTAATCAAGTTTAAATAATATAGAACTGTTAATGAACCAGTAGCATGTGACATTTCACATGTTTACTGGTTTTAACTTTTAGTATAAGGCACCGATTTTAGCAGATTAAATAAGATGAGGTGTCCCTTTAATAGACTAGTTATAGATAGGGGAAATATTATAATAACAATGCACAATTCTATAAACTCTGTCAAAAAATTTCAAAAAAATATGTAAAAATAGAAAGAAATACAATAGACGAAAAGACGTTTACAATATAATATATAAATGAGGAAATTACACAATTGAAATTTGCAGTATAATATATTAAAAAAAGTAAAAAAGATAAGGTGGGGTAATATTGAGCGGTATAGTAGCTTTTATAGAAGATCATACAGCTATTTTTATATTAGGGAGTGTTGTATTAAATGTTCTTTTGGCTTTATTACTAATATTAAATTATAGTGCACTAACAACACTAAAAGACCGGTATAAAAAATTAACTAGAGGAATGACAGGGAAAAATATAGAATCAATTTTATTCGAACATATAGAAAAAGTTGAGGGAGTACACAAAAATTTTGATGAAATTAATTCAAAAATTAACTTACTAAATAATCGATTAAGTTTTAGTTTTCAGAAAATAGGCTTTATCCGATACAATGCTTTTGACGATGTGGGTAGTGATTTGAGTTTTTCCATTGCTATTTTAGATGATAATAATAATGGCTTTATTTTAACAGGAATACATGGACGAGCTGAGTCATACACTTATGCAAAATCAGTTAAAAATGGAACTTCTAGTTATCATATATCTGTTGAAGAAGAACAAGCTTTAGAACGAGCAATGAATAACCAGCTAGATGCAACAGAATTAAAAACAAGTAGAAGTAAAAAGTAACTAGAGGTGACGAATTTGACCTATCTATTTATTATCAACCCAGTGGCAGGAAAGCATAATAGTGAAGCAACAATTTCTATTATAAAAGAAAAAATGAAAAAACATGGATTAAAACATGAAATAAAAATAACCTCTAGAGTTGGAGAAGCTAAGCAGTTAGCAAAAGATGCAATAAGTAGTCATATAGATACAATTGTAGCCGTAGGTGGGGATGGTACCATACATGAGGTTTTAAATGGCATGGTAAATAGCAATAAAAATCTAGGAATTATACCCGCAGGGACAGGAAATGACTTAGCAAGAACATTAGGACTACCTTTAGATATTGAAGAATCCCTAGACAAGATTATAGAAGGAAAAATAAAAAAAATTGATATTGGGTGTTTTAATGAAGAATACTTTATAAATTTTGCTAGTGTTGGATTAGATGCATTAATTGCATCAGAGGCAAATAAAATCAAGAAATTAATAGCAAGCAAATACGCCTATATTCTATCAGTTATTTTAAGTTTAACTCGTTTTAAAAGCCCTAAACTAAAAATTAGAATAGATGATCTATATATGGAAAAAGATATTATGTTAGTTGCTATTTGTAATGGTGCTTATTATGGTGGTGGAATGAAAATTGCACCAAAGGCTGACTTGCAAGATGGATGTTTTGATATATGCATTGTGAATAAAATGAACAAGTTAAAGCTACTCTGGTTATTTCCAAGTATTTTTAAAGGCAATCATATAAAATATAAAGATGTGGAAATGTTTAAAGGCAGAAAAGTAGAAATAGATTATGAAGGATATATAGAGGTAAATACCGATGGAGAAATTAAAAATGCTAGACCTGTATGTTTAGAAATTATGAATAAAAAGATAAGAACAATTGGAATATAACTTTATAGTGAATAAATAAAACACCTCCTAGAGACAATATATCATTAGGAGGTGTTTCATATGAAACGGGTAGTGGTTCAAAATAATTTAGATAGCATTAGAGATGCTTTAAGTCAAAAAGGATATGAAGTTGTTGACTTCAATGATACAGGATTTGTAGATGCAGTCATTTATATCGATGACCAACAAGGAATTAAAAGTGTAAATAGTTCAGAGAAGTTAAACAATCAAGGGTGTATTATTATTAATGCAAAAAATAGAAGTATTGAAGATATAGAATATATTATTGAAACAAGAAGGTATGAAAGATTATTTTAAAAAATAAAAAAAGTGGTCAAAAAGACCACTTATATTTTAGTAAAGATATGTATATTTTATTTTTTGTTTAACTGAACCAATAATTCATGAATTTTAAAAATCACCACAATAAATTCGCACCATACTCTAACAATAATTGGCGAAATAATTAGGGTAAATAGACCAGTTAACACCATAAAACCCCCGCCATGGCCGGCACCCATACCTCGGATAATAAGTGAAAAACCGAATAAAGCACAAATAGCTAAGGAAATATAAAAGATAATTTTAATAATAACTGGTGTAATCATTTTGTCGAAATTCAAGAAAGTCTTTACCAAGCCTTGCTCATCAATTTCTTTTTTCATTTCATCAATCATACTAAATCCCCCTTTTTTATAAAGTTTCTAAACATACAAGAAAAACAATAACTGTGCAAATGAAATCGATTTATAAGACTTGTACTAAATATATGTAAAGCGCTTAATTAATATAACGGGAAAAGAACATTTTTTTATTCAAATCCCACAAAGTAAATTTAATTGCATCACTAATAGTATCAGCCATTTTCATTACCAAGTTTAATCTTGTGCTTTGGAGTACCATGTACTGCATATAACCGCCTATATTAACAATACCTGTAATGTGGATATCCCCTACTGAGGGAAGTTCTTTATTAACCCCTGTTCCAGGTTTTAGAGGACCATGGTTGACTGTAACACAGCCGACTCTATCCATTTTACCTAAACAAGCATCTATTGCAATTACAAAAGGATTATTATAACTACTATAGATATGTTGAATGGTTTCTTCTAAGTTTTTAGCGTGAACTGGGCGGTCTAAAGTACCCAGGATTTTGATATGTGTGTACTGACTTAGATGTTTTTCTAACTTATATCCAATAAGCGGACCTAATGAGTCTCCAGTAGAACGATCAGACCCAATACATAAAAATATAATATCTTCATATTGGTTTGTATAATAGTTTTTAATGTAATCAGTCAACATGGAACTAAAGTCAAAATATGCTTTAGTGCTGTCTATATTTACGGATTTTTTAACGACATCTGGGCTTAGTGACATGAGATATATCCCTCCTATAAGGCAAGTGTTTAAATTAGTTTGACCAAAATGGAAGGGATTATGCTGCTTAAACAAAATATTGTAATAACCATCATCCTTATTTAAATATACTTGTTTAGGAAGGGGTGGTTATTGTGAAGAGGATAAATTCAATTATTGCATTGGCGAGTATTTATATTGGCACGGTAATTGGAGCTGGTTTCGCATCAGGACAGGAAATAATACGATTTTTTGGACGTTACGGATATCGGGGTATTTTTGGTGTTTTTGTTGCCATGACGTTGTTTTCGTTTATTGGAACAAAAACCCTAGTAACGATACAAAAACATAAGGTAAAAAGCTTTGATGAATTGTTATCCTTGTATTTTCAGAAAAAAACAAAGCATTACATAAATCTTTTCTTCATAGTTTTATTATTTGTTAATTTTTTTGTTATGTTAGCTGGAAGCGGTGCAATATTTAAAGAACACTTTAATATAAGCTTTATTTACGGAGTTATTATAATGGGCGTATGTAGTTATACTGTTTTTATTACTGGTATAAAAGGGATTGCAAAAGCTAACACAATACTAGTTCCTTTTTTAATTGGAACAATTTTTTGTATTAGTTTTTTTGTATTGAGAGGCAATCAATTTACCTTTAGTCATTTTAGAAGTGAAATTTTTCTACATATATCTGCTTTCAAAATTGATATAACCCAGTTTGGATGGATTGGATCAGCTATTGTGTATGTGGCATTTAATAGTGTGGGGGCTATTGTGGTACTTTCATCCACTTTACCCTTAATATCTGATCAAAAAGCAGGTTTTTATGGTGGAATATTAGGAGGAATAGGATTAGGGCTAATGGCGCTAATTATACTATTAACCCTTTTAGTGCTGTACACTAGCATAATAGGTTTAGAAGTGCCGATGATTGCCGTAGCATTTTCATTAGGAAACTTTTCAAAAAATCTCTACAGTATTGTACTATTGATTGCAATGTTTACTACAGCAATTACAAATGGATATAGCTGTGTTTTGAGAATAGTAGATGTAACAAAAACAAATAAAAATGTTATTAGTACTTTAATGTGCATTATTTCAATTCCTATGGCTACGTTAGGATTTAAGCGTTTAGTAAATGTATTTTATCCTATCCTTGGCTACCTCGGTGTTATATTTCTTGTAATGCTAATTGTAAAGTCAAAAATGAAAAACAAAGATATACATCCATAAAAAGGAATTCAGGTACTTCTGTTGAAATAAACAGAAAGCTTTATTATTAATGGAGGTAATTATGAACAAAGGAAAAAAAATAGTCATACTAATGGGTATATTTCTAATTGTTATTTTTGGAATGAGCCCACAGGGAAAAGAGATATTTTTTCTTAATCAACAAAATACAACATTAGAAATTGTAAATGAAATAGATAAAGGACCTCAGGATGAACAAATCCAATTTAATGAAGGGCTTGTTCATTATTCAAATGAAAGTTTATTTTTTTATGGTAGAGATGGCAAAGAACAATGGAAGGTTGAATTAGGTTTTAACAGCCCCATCTTGAAAGCATCAACAGATTATATATACTTATTTGATCAGGGAACCAATCAACTTGTATCATTAAATAATACTGGAGAAATAGAATATAGGTACACCATAGAAGGAAATATGATAGCTGTATATCCAGGAGATGAAAAGTTTATTGCATTAAAAGAAAGAACAAACAAAGGCGACAGAGTTTTAGTATTAGATGTTGAAGGGAAAGCTGTATACAAAATTTCAAAAGAAAATAGTCATATAGGCAATGTATACATACAAGAAAATAAAAATAAAATTTTCGTTAATACCATTTTTTTTGATGACGGAAGTCTAAGCAATAAAATTGAAGTGTATTGTGTTTCCGACCATAAGTTGCTAGAGACAATGGACATTAAAGATCATATTAATTATGAAATCTACTCAAATATAAATAATGACTTAGTATTTATAAATGATAAAAGTATTTTCTTGTACAAAAACAATAAAATAAACTGGACCCATGAAATAAATAAAATAGCTGCTTTAAATAAAGTAGGTGGGGATCAAGTTGTTTTTTATGGGGTAAAAGATGGGGAAACGGCCCTCTTTACCAAAGAAGCATATAAGTTCATGTTTATCGATATGAAAGGTAATATACAAGCAGTGGAAGGGTTAGAAGAGAAGTCTATTTTAGGGGTAGATTCAAATGAGGATCTGGTACTAGCCTATTCACAAGATATGTTATATCTAATAAATAAAAAGGGTGAAATTATTAATCGTTATAGGTATAATAAAGATATTACAGATGCATATATACAGTCATCAGAAGATTTCATAATTGTAACCGATGATAAAATTTATTTTGTGAAAATATAATGTGAGGAGAATTTTGATGTCATGGATTGATATTATATTAATAATTACTTTGGGGTTAAGTATATTCATTGGATATAAAAAAGGTTTCATATTAACCCTGTTTAGTCTGGGGAGCTACGTTGTAGCCTATATATTTTCAAAGGCTTATTATGAGAACTTTGCAAACTGGATGAAGGAGAATCTTCCATTTACAGATACCCTAAATCAATTAGTGACGCAAAAAGTTGATATAGGAATGCCAGAGTTAGGAAATGTTTCTTCCGAGGTACTTGCACAAAATGAGGGATTAATGGTAAATTCCATTAATAACGAATTATCCGGTAGTATACCTACGTTTTTTCAAAGTTATCTAGTTGATAATCTTGATATTACTACTTATGCAAACCAAACCTTTGAAAGCGTTAAAGGCCAAATTGTAGAAGGGATCACAACAATATTTTTTAATATTATAAGTATGATTATTTTATTTATGGTAATCCGCCTAGTAGTTATGATTGTTGGAATTATTATAAATAAGGTTTTTGATTTGCCTATTTTAGGAGCATTTAATAACCTTGGAGGTGCAATATTAGGAAGTGTTAGAGGACTTATTTTAATTTTATTAATAATTGTTATTACACTGCCCATTAGTATGGGAGCTCCGGAGGGGGCAGTTGCTATTGCGACTAGAGAATCATTTTTAATACAGGTTGTATTCAACAACATGGTTGGTTTTATATTATCAGGAATAGGCACTATAGGGGTATGATATAATAACTAAAGGTCATAATCAAACATATACAGAATAAGGTGATAGCATGCATAAAGCGTTATACAGAGAGTGGAGACCAAAGGTTTTTGAAGATGTAATTGGTCAAAACCACATAGTCACAACTTTAAAAAATCAAATAAAATCAGGACAAATTTCTCATGCATACCTTTTTTCAGGCATGAGAGGAACAGGAAAAACATCAACGGCTAAAATTTTTGCAAGAGCAGTTAATTGTTTAAAACCAAATAACTATGATCCTTGTAATGACTGTGAAGTATGTAAAAGTATTTTAACAGAGAGCATTATGGATGTAATAGAGATTGATGCAGCATCGAATAATGGCGTAGATAATGTAAGGGAAATAAGGGAAAATGTAAAATATCCTCCTTCAAAGGGAAAATATAAAGTGTACATTATCGATGAGGTACACATGCTAAGCACAGGTGCTTTTAACGCATTGCTGAAGACCCTTGAGGAGCCCCCTGAACACGTCATTTTTATTTTGGCAACAACAGAAATTCATAAGCTGCCAGCAACGATACTCTCGAGATGTCAAAAATTTGATTTTAAGTTTGTACAAACACAGGATATAATTCAGAGATTAGAGACAATATGTAAGGCCATGGGGGTAGAATCAGAAGAGGATGGATTAAGGGTTATTGCTATTCATGCTGAGGGAGGACTAAGAGATGCCCTAAGCATATTAGAACAGTGTATTTCTTCAACAGAAGAAAAAATAGGCTATGAAGAAGTTACCCGTATTTTAGGGATAGCAAATCAGACATTTTTAATTAATCTTAGTGAAAAAATAATAGAAGGCCATACAAAAGAAGCTATTTTTGATATTGAAATGTTGGTTTCGGAGGGTAAGGATATTCATCAATTAACAAAAGACCTTATTCAACATTTTAGATATCTGTTATTAGCTAATCTAGGCACTAATCTACAAGAGATGTTTACACTATCTCAGGAAGATATAGAAAAAATACAATACCAAAGCAAAAAAATTGATTCAAATTGTGCAGTTGCTTTTATCAACCATCTATCTAATATTGAAACAAAAATGAAATATGCATCAAACCCACGAACACTACTTGAAATAGGGGTTATTAGTTTAAGTAAACGCCAAACAGAAGATAGCGTAGAGGGGCTAATTGAAAGAATAAAATGCCTTGAAGATAAGCTAAATCAAGAGCATGTAAACATAAATAACGCAGTTTCTCATAATCCTGTAAATCTAAATAAACAGGATAAAACAAATAAAGAGGATCTAGTTCAGCCTAAAAAAGAAAATGAAACAAAAAAATCTACTGAGGATGCGCAAAACAATACCATAGTAGAGGAAAGTGGCAGTTTAAAAGAAATACAAACCAAAGTAGAGACCCAGTGGAATCATATAATTGATGAAATGCGAAAACAAAAAAAAGCATCGTCATTAGCCCTCTTAAAAGAAGGAAAACTTAAAGTTCTATCTGATAGGGAACTGCAGATTTCTTTTGAAAAAGATATGGAACTATTTAAAGAAAAACTAGATCGAGATAAAGTGAAAAAATATATCAGTGCGGTAATAGAAAAATATGTAGGGAATAAATTAAATATTAAATTTACCTTAGAAGAACCGGAGCAAGCACAATTGACCTTTAATGAAGATATTGCTGAGAATAAGCTTAGAAGTATAGTGCCGGAAGGTGTTTTAGAGGTTATTGAGGAATAGATATTTAGTTGAAAGATATGTTATAATAACTAATAATATAATTTAAGATAGAAAATTACGGGGAAACTACATAGTTTAAAAGGTATGTGCCTATTTGGTTATGTTACTTCATCCCCTAAGTTTTCTTAAGATAATAAAATTTAGGAGGTATTTATTATGGGTAAAAAGGGTATGCCAGGCTTTGGCGGAGGAATGCCAAATATGAATAACATGATGAAACAAGTTCAAAAAATGCAAAAAGAAATGGAAGAAAAACAAGCAGCGTTAGAAACTAAAGAAGTAGAAGCCACTGCTGGTGGTGGTGCAGTAAAAGTAGTAGCTACGGGAAAAAGAGAACTAAAAAGCATTGAAATAAAACCAGAGGTTGTTGATCCAGAGGATATTGAAATGTTACAAGATTTAATTATGGCCGCAACAAATGAAGCATTAAGATCTGCAGAAGAAATGGCTAATAAAGAGATGTCTCAAATAACTGGAAAAATGAATGTACCAGGGTTATTTTAATATATAGACGAAAAGGTGGAACAAAAGAATGGATTACTATTCTGCCCCCATTGCGAAATTAATAGAAGCCTTCACAAAGCTCCCAGGCATAGGGAGGAAAACAGCACAAAGGTTAGCTTTTCATGTTATTCACATGGATAAAGAAGATGTGAAAGAATTTTCAGAGTCGATATATGGGGCAAAAGAAAGTGTCCGATATTGTAATGTATGCAGCAATATTACAGATAGAGATACATGTCATATATGTAACGATGATAAAAGAAGCAATCAAACAATTTGTGTTGTAGAGGATCCTAGAGATGTTATCGCCATGGAAAAAACAAAAGAGTTCAAAGGTTTATATCATGTACTTCATGGAGCAATATCTCCCTTAGAAGGCATAGGTCCTGAGGATATAAAAATAAAAGAGCTTTTAGTGAGAATAAAAGATCAAGATGTAGATGAGGTTATTATTGCTACAAACCCTAATATTGAAGGGGAAGCAACAGCAATGTACATATCAAAAATACTTAAACCGATAGGTATTAAAGTGACAAGAATAGCTCATGGTATACCAATTGGCGGAGACTTAGAGTATGCTGATGAGATTACATTAAGTAAGGCCCTTGAAGGTAGAAGAGAGATATAAAAAAGGGGGAGACCAAATGAAGAGCGTAGAGGGGTTATTCCCATGGATAATAATAGGACTAGGGGTACTATTATTTACATTTGGATTTTGGGGCGTACTAGGTGGTCTGATTATGATTGCCAGTGCAATCAATTTTCTATATAAAAATGATAGAAAATCAGAAACTAGATTCTTTTTTATAGTTTTAAAAGTGTTAACAGTATTGTTTATAGTAGTGATGTTTTTATTTGTTACATTAAGCTTTTCTTAACATACTAAGTATATTAAATCCCAACAGCACACCCTAGGGTGTGCTGTTGTAGTATGTATATAAAAAATTTAGTAGTTTTCAGAAAGCAATTCAAAGTGACCTTGAGGATGAACACAGGCTGGACAAACTTTCACTGCTGAAACACCTTCGTGAACATAGCCACAGTTGTTGCATTTCCAAAGAGTTTTTGTCTCTTTAGTAAATACTTTGTCTTCTTCAATATTTTTCAATAACCTTCTATAACGAGCCTCATGGTGTTTTTCCACTTCACCAATCTTACGAAAAGCGATAGCCACTTCAGGAAAACCTTCTTCATCAGCAATATCAGCAAATGCTGGATATAACTCTGACCATTCTTCATTTTCCCCATCAGCAGCAGCTTGAAGGTTAAATTTAGTATCCCCTAATGCAGCAGGATAACTAGCGGTGATTTCAATGCATTCACCATTTAAATCAGTATCTTCTTTTAAAAACTTTAAAAATCGTTTTGCATGTTCTCTCTCGTTATCCGCTGTTTCCGTAAAGAAATTGGATATTTGCACATAGCCTTCTTTTTTTGCTTGTGAAGCATAATATGTATACTTATTTCTTGCCTGAGATTCACCGGCAAAGGCTTTCATCAGATTTTCAGCTGTTTTTGTACCTTTTAGTGGTTTCACATGAATCATCTCCCTTTAATTAATCAAGCAATATTATACCATATTATTTTATTTGGAGTAAAAAATAAAAATAAACACATATGCCTATACCTTAAAAATAGAATAATAATATAAGGTATAATTAACATAAACTTGGTTAGAATTTACAATATATATTTTTCAATTGGGGGGATTCTATGAAAAAGCAAAAAAGCTTTTTAGGAATAACAGATATGTTTGAGAGTGTATACAGTAAATTCGGTCAATTCAACAACGAAAATGAAGAACAAGAAATGGTAGAAATTATAAAAAATGCCCATGATGAGTGGAAGAATGCGGAACAATTTTTTCAAAGTGTAACAGATCCAGATTTAATCGACCATGCAATATATAAAGTAGAAGCTGCAAAAACTAGGTATATGTACTTGATGAAAAAGGCAAAAGAAGAAGGCGTAAAAGGAGAATTTTACTAGTATGCCTTTATAAAGACGAAATAAAATGATAAAATATAGTAAAAGGGATGTACAAGGGGGAAATAGGATGGGAGAAGAATTAACCGTAATAGCTGCCTATGCTGTTGGTATAATATTAATTTATGCATTTGGGTCTTTACTACTATGGCCTATAAAAAAAATTATAAAACTTATTTGGAACGGTATAATGGGAGGAATTTTACTACTAATATTCAATTTTTTTGGAGGATATTTTGATATCGGCTTAACTATTAATCCATTAACAGCAATAATAGCTGGAGTGCTTGGTGTACCCGGTGTGATCTTATTGATTATCTTTAATTATATGATATAATACTTTTATAAATTAACATTGATCAGATCGTTAAATAACGATCTTTTTTTGTTTTAAGAACCAATAAAACATACTAATGGAGTGTCACCTATGAAAATTGGACTTCGAACAATCAAAACAGGAATAGCAGTTAGCTTAGCAATGTTTATATCAACAATTTTTAATATAAATGCCCCCTTTTATAGTGGAATTGCTGCTGTAATTGCAATGCAACCTACAGTATCCGACTCTTGGAAAAAGGGGTTGCATAGAGTTTTAGGTACTTTTGTTGGAGCAATTATGGGTATCATACTTTCTTTTTTGCTACCGTCTAATTTTATTACGTTGGGTCTAGGTATTGTTATATTAATATACATATTAAATAAACTAAATTGGCAAGATTCAATTTCAATAGGGTGTGTTGTTTTTATTGGTATATTTATCAGTACAGATGCTGGAATTATTAGTAGATCAACAGATAGGCTGTTAGAAACAACCATTGGAATTGTAATAGCCTTAGTAGTAAATTATCTTATTTATCCGCCAACTTATGATGCTAAAATTGTAAAAGAGATTGATGCCATGTCAGATCACATATGGACATTTACTGCTAATGTAATCGAGTTAATTTTAGATCGGTCCGAAGAAGGATTACTTAAGCTAAATGAAGAAATAGAGGAAATAGATAAAATAATTAATGAGTCCAATAAATTTTTGAAATTGCAATTGAAAGAGGATAAAGTTTTAATTTATGGGAATATCAGTTCTCAGGAGTTAAATAAAATGATTGTCGCTGTTGAGGATATCAATCAGAATTTGTTGAACATGAATAAGGTTTTAGAAAAAGGAATTAAGACAGAAGTAGTAGAGTTAGTAGAAATTGAGTTTAACAACATTAAAAAAGCACTAAGGGACCTAAAAAAGAAAGATGTGTTAATTACAGAGGAGCGTGTTCAGACACATGAAGATATCCAACAACTTATTGGATACATAAAAAGTGCTAAGTCAAGATTAAAGTTTAGTGACGAAATAAACAACTATCCTACAGACGAAGTTGTTAAAATATTAGTAATACTTTATAACTTAGAAGATATTTTAAACAGGTTTAAACGGATAAAGGGTTATTAGAGGGGGAATCGTATGTTTACTAAAAGAGAGAATGTAGATGTAGGGAAGAACTTAAAGATGATAGAATTTTTAAAGTGTGAGTTATTAAATAGTTTTGCACTGCTTTTTCAAACCATACTAAAGGGTGCAAAAGAAGGGCAGGATCTAATTTTAGAGTGCCTAGCTAATATTATATTAGTTACCTATTCACTTGGAAGAAGATTGGGTATAAATTACGATGTTATAGATAAAAAAGTACAGGACAAAGCAAAAATATATATTCTAGAGGATCATCAGCTTGAAGAGTGGTACCAGGATTTATCAGGACTAAGTAAGCACATAAAAGGGAATCGCAAATAAATACTAGGAGTGACTAAATTTTGGAGCATAATAATGATAAAAAAGCATTAGTCCAGTCAAGTTTCACAATAATGTTAGCAACAGTGCTAACAATTATAGCACTTTATATTCCAATCATATCATTCATGATTATAATGCTACCGGTACCTTTTGTTATACTAGGAAGTCGATATGGAATAAAATATGCAATATTAACTACAGCAGCATATAGTTTATTGATTAGTTTTTTAACAAATATACTGATTTCTTTTTTTGCTTTTATTCTTCTTGCACCAATAGTAATTGTATTAAGTTATTTAATAAAGGTAAAAACAAATGAGTTTGAAGTAATAGCATTTAGTACTGCAGCGTCTGTGCTATCATTTGTGATATTTGTGAGCATGGTTAGCTGGGTGTTAGATATACAACTTATAGATGAAATAGGTGTTTTACTAAGAGATACCATTTATAATCAGCTGGAGTTATTTGAGAACGTTAATATTAATAGTATTAGAATTGAAGAAAGCATTAATTATTTTATGGCAATTATACCAGCCCTTTTAGTCGTCCAATCAATGAGTATTTCATTTATAAATTATTTTGTGTCTATAGATATATTAAAAAAGACAGGATATTACAAAGGAAGTTCACCCAGGATTAGTAGTTTTAAGCTTCCTAAAAACATACTTGTTGGATTTTTAATATTACTTGGACTATCTTACTTAACCCGTTTAGTGGATGGGGGAATATATTACGCTGATCTTGTTTCAAACATTCTTGTTATTTTTGTATTTTTAATATATACACAGGGAATAACTGTTCTGATTTTCTTTATGAACAAACATAGATTTAACAGGTACATAAAAATACTATTAATAGTATTAGCTATTTTATTTGTGCCTTTTAGCACTTTCATTGCCTTCATTGGGTTTTTAGACATAGTTTTTGATATGCGTAAATTAAATAAGAAAAAGGATTAACAGGAGGCAAATTATGCAAAATCGAAAGATATTTAAGATGTTAATACCGGATACAAGGATATATTTAATTATTACAACGCTATTAACAGGAATCATAGCCTACTATAATCCTATGATCAGTATAGGAGGCATTTTTTTACTGGCTTATTTGATATATTATAATCTTAAAATAACAAATATAAGAAGGGAAGAGTGGACCCGATATATAGAAGATCTCTCCTCAGATATTGATTCTGCAACCAAGCAAGCTATTTTAAATTTACCTATGCCTTTGACCATTGTTGAGATCGATGGGACAATTACCTGGTATAACCCAAAATTTCTGGAAGTTGTACAAATTAATGATTTACTAGAAAAAAATATAGAGAAAATTGTTCAAAACTTCAATCTTAGAAAAATTATAAGACAGAAGGAAACGGAAACGATTATTATAAATGATAGGTGTTTTAGAGTATTGCACAATATTATAAAATTACCTAAAGAGCACTCTTCAAGTTATATTATTATGTTATATTGGGTGGAAACTACAGAATATGAGGCACTGAAATCTAAGTATGAACAAGAGAAAGTTGCCGTTGCATCTATTCACATAGATAACTATGACGAAGTGATGCAAAACACAGAAGAAGCATTTCAACCCTTAGTTATTGCAGAAATAGATCATCGAATCAACTTGTGGGTTAATAAATATGAAGGTGTTATTAGAAAACATGCAAAAGACAAGTTTTTAGTTATATTTGAAAGCGCTTCATTAGACAAGCTAGAAAATAAAAAAATCGATATACTAGATGAAATTAGAGATATTAATATGGGGAACAAGATACCAATCACTTTAAGCATTGGTATAGGTGCTCAAGGAGAAAATTTATTACAAACTTTTGAGCTATCCAATACTGCTAGAGACTTAGCACTAGGTAGAGGTGGAGACCAGGCCGCAGTAAAAAGAAAAGAAAAAATTAGTTTCTATGGTGGCAAAACAAAGGCTGTAGAAAAAAGTACTAAGGTTAGAGCGAGAGTAATATCCCATGCATTAAAGCAATTAATAGAACAATCTGAAAATGTTTTTATTATGGGGCATAAATACCCGGATTTAGATGCACTAGGAGCATCCTTAGGTATTTATCGTGCTGCAAGGAACAGGGAAAGAGAAGCTTTTATTGTATTAAACAACTCAAATCCTACAATAGATTGTCTATTTGATCGAATAAAAAACGAAGAAGCATATTTACAAAATATTATTAAAGAAGAAGAAGCCATGCAAAAGATAGGACCTGCGTCATTATTAGTGGTTGTTGATACTCACCGACCTAGTTTTACAGAGGCTCCAGGATTACTAGAAAAAACCAATAAAGTTGTAATCATAGATCACCACAGAAGAGGTACGGAATATATTGAAAATACTGTGTTGAATTATCATGAAACCTATGCTTCATCAACAAGTGAGTTAGTAACAGAGCTACTATACTATATGGATGAAAAAATAAACATAAACCCTGTTGAAGCAGAAGGATTAATGGCTGGAATTGCCGTTGATACGAAGAATTTTACTTTTAAGACAGGTGTAAGAACCTTTGAGGCTGCATCTATGCTAAGAAGAGCAGGTGCAGATACTACTTCCGTAAAACAGTTATTCAAAGATGATCTAGAAACTGTCAAATTGAGAGCAGAGGTTGTTAAAAACGCTGAAATTATTAGAGACACTATTGCTATATCTACTTTTAAAAATGATATAGATCATGCCCAACTAATTTCTGCCCAGGCAGCGGATGAATTAATTGGGATTCGAGGCGTAGATGCATCTTTTGTACTAGGAGTAAAAGGTGAGAATATTGTTTTAAGTGGACGATCCATGGGAGAAATTAATGTTCAAGTAATATTAGAAAAGCTAGGCGGCGGAGGGCATATGACTGTCGCTGGAGCTCAAATTAAGGATATAAGCTTAACCGATGCAAGATTAAAGTTACAAGAAGTAATAGAAGCGTATTTTGAAGAGGGGGAAGAAATATGAAAATTATTTTAAATAAAGATGTAAAAGATTTAGGTAAAAAAGGAGAGGTAGTAAATACAAGTGATGGTTATGCTAGAAACTTTTTATTTCCAAGGAAATTAGCCGTTGAGGCAACACCTCAGAACTTAAAGAAGCTTGAACAAGATAAAAAAGCACAAAATGAAAAGGAAAAAGCGATATTAGAAGAAGCTAAAGCCTTAGGGAAAAAATTAGAGGAAATAGAAGTAGAAATAAAAACAAAAGCAGGTGAAGGTGGACGATTATTCGGGTCCGTAACTTCAAAAGATATTAGTGATAAAGCAAAAAAAATATCAGGCGTTAAACTCGATAAAAGAAAGATAAATTTACCTGATCCAATTAAAACACTGGGTGTAACAAATGTAGAAGTAAAACTTCATCCGGAGGTAACAGCAACCTTAAAAGTTCATGTTAAAGAACAATAGTTAAAACACAAGGATGGTAAATATATGAGCGAGAATATTTTTTTAAAAGTTCCACCCCATAGCGTAGAAGCAGAACAATCGGTTCTAGGGGCGATGCTATTAGATAGAGATGCAATACTTGTAGTTTTAGAGGTATTAAAAATAGAGGATTTTTACAAAGAAGCCCATCAAGAAATTTATGAATGTATTGGAAATCTATTTAATAAAAATGAACCTGTAGATTTAGTTACATTAACTGATGAATTAAAAAAGCGAGATACATTAGATGCCATTGGAGGAATTGGTTATTTAAGCAATTTATCCTCAAGTGTTCCTATTACTGCTAATGTAAAATATTATGCTGAAATTGTTGAGGAAAAAGCTACTTTAAGACGTCTAATTAAAGCATCAGAGGAAATTATACACTTAGGGTATGGTGCAGATTTAGAAATTACAGATGTAATAGAAACTGCCCAAAAAAATATTTATGATATTTCTCAAAATAGACAGCAGGAAGGCTTTACAATTATAAAGGATCTACTTTCTACAACTTTTGATCGTATAGAAGAACTTTATGAAAATAAAAAAGGCATTACAGGATTAACAACAGGATTTCTTGATTTAGACAGAAAACTAGGTGGTCTTCATAATTCTGACCTGATATTAGTCGCGGCTCGACCAGCAATGGGTAAATCAGCCTTTGCACTAAACCTTGCACATAATGCGGCACTAAAGGCAGGCGCATCTGTTGCCATATTTAGTTTAGAGATGTCAAAAGAACAGTTAGTTTTAAGGGTATTAGCTGCTGAATCTATGATTGACTTAAATAAGCTACAAAACGGAAACTTAAATGAAGATGAATGGACAAAACTTGCTAAATCCATTTCTATGTTATCTAAATCAAATATTTATTTTGATGATTCTGCTGGAATATCAGTAACAGAAATGCGTTCAAAATGTAGGCGATTAAAAATGGAAAAAGGATTAGACTTTGTATTAATTGATTATTTACAATTAATGCAAGGAGAAAGAAGAACAGAAAATAGGCAACAAGAGATTTCTAGTATATCTCGTAATTTAAAAATTATGGCTAAGGAATTGGATTGTCCAATTGTAGCCCTATCTCAGTTATCAAGGGCTCCAGATGCTAGATCAGATCATCGTCCAATTTTATCTGATTTAAGAGAGTCGGGTGCTATTGAGCAGGATGCAGATATGGTGTTGTTTTTATATAGAGATGAATACTATAACCCTGAAAGTGATAAAAAAAATATAGCAGAAGTACTTGTATCCAAGCATCGTCATGGCGAAACTGGTACAGTAGAGCTTGTTTGGTTAGGAAATTTCCAGAAATTTATGGACTACGAAAAAGAAAGGTAAACTTATGCACATATACAAAGAACACCTGTGCATATATCTGTGGATAATGTGAGTAATGTTAAAATTTATAACCAGTTTTCCACAGTGATAATGACAAAATCAATAACAGTTGAATATATAGCTATAAAGTGGTAACATTATTATTAATTAGAAGTGTTAGGAGGATTAATTAATGGCTAAGATTACAGAAGATATGACAATTATGGATGTTTTAAAAATGGATCGCGAAGTTGCGGCAATCTTTATGAAATATGGGTTACACTGTTTAGGTTGTCCAGGTGCTACTATGGAAAGTATCGGAGATGCAGGTAGAGTACATGGATTGGATGTAACAAAATTAATTGATGATTTAAATAAATTCTTTGAAGAAAAAGAACAATAAAAAGAATCTAGGCCCAGGCCTAGATTCTTTTATTTTTAATTTGTTTCCCAACGAAGATCGTGGCCAAAAAAGTGAAGAATGGTAAACTTTGAAAAAAGCCGCGAAAAAATTCGATCGTCATACCGTTCAATCATTTCTTTTGGACTTAAATTAGTAGAGATAATGGTTTTTTTATTAGATAATAGTCTACTGTTAATAATATTAAAAAGTTCACTGTTCGTAAATGAATTGGTCAATTCAGTTCCTAAATCATCTATCACTAACAGATCCGCTTTGAAAAGCAAGTCGTATTGCTCTTTATTTGCATCTTTATCGCCAAATCGTATTGTTTGAAGTATTTCAATTAATTTAAAAGCAGTTTGATAAATTACTATTTTCTCCTTGTTTAACAGTGCCTTTGCAATACAGTTTGTTAAAAATGTTTTACCTAGTCCAGTAGATCCATAAAAGAGCAGATTTTCATCATTGTTGTTATCAAAGTTAAAAACAAACCCTTCGCAGACATTTAAAATTTCCATCATATTTTCCCGTGGGTTTTTTTCTTCTTGCTCATAAACTTCAGTTGAAAATAAGTTGATATTGAATGTTTGAAAGTTTTCCTTTTCTAAGACCTGAGATAAATTAGACATGGAATAAGCATAATTAATTAACTGTTGTTTAAAGCAATGGCATTTCTCACCAGTATTTAGATAACCTTTGTCTAGGCATTTAGAACAATCATACTCTTCATTTAAATAACTATAAGGAATGTTATTCTCTGTTAGTAAAACGGCCTTCTCTTGTTTTAATTTTTCTACTCTAGTTTTAAGGTCATTAATTATCGCTTCATGATCTCCGTCACTGTGGAGTAGTGCTCTCGATAAAGAAATACCAGTTGACTTAATTTCTTTATCAATTGCTTCAACTCTAGGTATTTTGTTATAAACTTCTCGTATACGGTCTTCTCTCTTTTGCGCATAAATTCGTCTTTTCTTATCATATCCGTTTAATATGTCTCTTATATAATCTTGAAACATTGTATACACCACCTAAAGTTATTACTTTTTTTTCTGATTGTTTAGAACAAGTTTTTCAAGCTCTTCTGCTGAATACTTATCGCCTCGACTATTTGCAAGATGAAACTTGGTTTTTGCTTGGGGAACAGTCGATTTAGGTTGAGGATTAGTTGGCTTTTTAATTGCTGCTAGATTGCTTTCTTTTTCTACATCTTCTAAGCTAGTAATATTATTTTTATACCATCGTTCTAGTATACTATGGATATAGTTAATATTAGGATTAGATGTTTTACTACAGTTTTCACAGGCTTTAAGAATCATATCATGAGAGAATTTAAATTCATCTACCCATGCATCCATTTTGGCTTTCTCTGCCTCAGATGGACCACCTGGTCTATTAGAAAAGCCCATAGCTTTAAATACACGATCATACAGACCATATCGCTCACCTTGTTTCAATAAATATTCCTGAAGTTCATCTACGCTAGTGAGACCTTTATCATACCAGTTTCTTAAAATGCCACCAGCATATTGTACACTTCTCTTCTTTTTCTTATGCCAACAGTAGCTAAAAGCTTTTATAATAAGAGGCGGGTCAATATTATATTTTTGTAACCACTCAAGTATCTGCATTTTTTCATTAGGTACTAAAGAGCGCATTATAATTTTATTTATTTCATTAAACATCTCTCTTATTTGAGGAATATGATTTGCTTCAATAATATCTTTAGTAGAGCAACTGTAATCAATATTCTCTTTTTCTTCTTTCGGAGCGTGATTAGGTCTAAAATTATTATCAATATAGAGCTGTTTTAGATTTAAAAACTCAATAGAATAATTATATTCACTATCCTGATCCTCTTCAGATAAAGGTACTTTTTTTATTATCTTTTTACTTTCCCAAAAATCCCAAGCAGCATAAACATCTGATAAAGGAATGTTTAGATTTTTAGCTAAACTTTTGTGATCAATTTTATTACTAGTGTCTCTATCACATGCATATTTGTATCCAAGCAAATAGACCTTTACATAGGTACCGTTGGCCATGGGCATGTATACATCAATAAAAATATTTTCAATAGGTGTATCGCCTAAGTCTATTTTTGTAGGACTTTTAAAAAAAATCATTTAGGTCACTCCAAATTATAAGATGTTAATAATGTATTTCTACATACTTAATCCTATTATAACATAAATATAGTAAAAGAAAATTTAGCTTTGTTTGAATGCATATTAAGGAAAAATTGCGGTGATATCTAGTCAGATCTATTTCAGTTGAGTAAATTACAATTTTAAAAGGTACTATATTTAATTTAGAACCAGTATTTTGTAATCTCTTGACCATTTAATTTATTTTACATTTTATTAATATCAAATACTTGTGAGGTGATCTAATTGCTTTTAAGAAAATTAAAGCTATTTGCTGTTGTGCTTACAGTGATGATGGTAAGTATAGTTGTACAGTATATGATTGGGGTTCCGGTAGAACAACCGGTTTTTAGTACTAATTTTGATACACAAGGAACAATTTACAACATGGATATCACTTTTATTGAAGACAAAATGTCACTAAAAGGAAGTCAGCAAGTGCTATTTACAAATAATACAGGTAGAGAGTTAGAAAACATCTATTTTCATCTTTATCCCAATATTTTCAAATGCGAAAGTACTGCACCTTTTGAAAAGACAGATATGGATAGGGCATATCCCAGGGGATTTGATCCTGGATACATACAAATAAACTCAGTTGAGAAAAATAATAGTAGAGCTACCTATAAAGTAATGGGTGACGATGATGCCCTTTTAAGAGTTACCTTAAAGGAACCCATAAAGCCAAATAAACAAGTAACCTTATCCATAAAGTATAAGGTAAGGTTACCTTTTAGTATGGGTAGAATGGGTTATGGAAAAAATACAGTAAATATGGCAAACTTCTTTCCAATTCTTTCTGTGTATGATCATAATGGATGGAATCTAGATCCTTATTATCCTATTGGGGACCCCTTTTACAGTGATATTTCAAATTACAGGGTTAAGGTTTCCTTGCCTAAAACATACACATTAGCTACAACTGGGAATGTAATGAATCAACAAGAAAGAAAAGGTAACATAGTATATGATATTGAAGCCGAGCAAGTAAGAAACTTTGCAATGGTTGCCAGCGAAAGATTCGATGTAAGAAGTGCAAAAGCAAGTGAGCGTACTACTGTTAAATCCTATACAATTGAGGGGATAAAAGCAGAACAGGCCCTTCAGTATGGAGTTGACGCTATAACAATATTTAATCAAATGATTGGAATATATCCATACGAACAGCTATCTATTGCAGCAAGTGATTTTTTTATTGGAGGTATGGAGTACCCCAATCTTGTAATAATTGGAAAACACCTCTATGATCGGGATGAAGATTTTCCACTTGAGTATGTTATCGTTCATGAAGTGGCACATCAATGGTGGTACGGCCTAGTAGGAAATAATGAAGTAAAAGAACCTTGGATAGATGAAGCTTTAACTGAATATACAACACTTTTATACTTTGAAAAAAAATATGGGGAACATATAAAGGAACAGATTTATGAAAAGATGACAAAAAATCAATTTGAAAATTACCAAGACATTACGAAAAATAGTAATGATAGTATTTTAAGATCCTTAGATGAGTTTGACAATAGTTTTGAATACAGTAGCGTTGTATACAGTAGAGGAGCTATGTTTATTGAAGCATTAAGAAATGAAATAGGGGATGCTGATTTTTTTAGCGCACTAAGGAGCTACTATGAAACATTTAAATTTAAAAATGTAACAACGAAAGATTTCTATAATGTGTTTCAACAAAGTACAGATAAAGACTTGAAAGTACTGTTTGAGGAGTGGTTAGAAACGACAATAGAATAATTTAAATGAAATCGGGGAAAATACTGTTAAATTAAAACAAAAAAATTAAGTTTGGGGTTGAAATTGTATGACAAAATAAGATACAATAAAACAGGAAAAACTTACTACAAATTTTAAATTAAAAATCTTATGATGAGAAACTTTACACATAGAACAATAAAATTTAACAAAATGTGTGAAAGGAGAACATGATTTTGGATAAACCAAAGAATATATTTAATAAAGTTAAAGAACTAGCGAAGGCTTATACTACAGATAAAAGTGTTAAAATAAAAACAAAAACAAAGAACGGTTACAATAACTTAGTAAAGCAAGGATCTATATTATTTAAAAAAGCAAACGCAAAGGAAACGATTACAAATTTTAAACTACGTACAAAAGAAGCAGTAATTAATACAAATAAAAAAACAATAAATTTTTACAAGCAAACAAAAGATAAAACAGCTACCTACATAAAAGATGGTAAAAACAAGAAACATTTTATTTATGGAGGTGCAAGTTTAACATTTATTGTGTTGATACTTCTTTTTAATGTTGCATTAAACGCGTCAATGTTAGCTTATGAGGTGCATGTAAACGGCCAGGCTATTGCAATGGTTAGAACAGAAGAGGATTTTTCAAATGCCCTAGAACAAGTTAAAGAGGATGTCTGGAAAACTTATAATCAAGAATTCGTTGTTCCTGAAGACATTAGTTTCGAAGAAACAAGAGCAAAAGATAGTGAATTAAATAATTCTGATGACTTAGTAAGAAATTTAAAAAGTCAATTAGATTTAAATGTAAGAGCCTATGAGATTGTTGTTAATAGTGGAAGAGTTGTTACGGTAGGAACATTAGAAAGTGCTGAGGAAATATTGGATACTTTAAAAGAACCTTACCTAAATGAAGAAAAAGAACTAGTTGAAATTGGATTTGGACAAGAGGTACTTATTCAAGAGGTGTCAACAGATATATCTGAGATTCGTTCAGAGGAAGAAGCACTGGCTTATATAATAAATGGAACGGATGAAAAAAAGATACATGAAGTTGAACCAGGGGAAAGTTCATGGTTAATCGCAAGAAAATACAGTTTATCTGTTGATGAAATAGAAGATGCAAACCCAGATATCAATGTTGATAGACTTCAAATTGGACAAGAAGTTAATTTGGTTGTTCCTAAACCTTATATTACAGTTAGAACAAAAGAATTTATAGAAGAAATAGAAGAAATTCCTTTTGATACTGAATATGTAAAATCCAATTCTCTTTATGAAGGTGATCAAAGAATTACCGAACAAGGTTCACAAGGAAAAAGAGAAGTCCAAGCATATATTATTAAAGAAAATGGTGTTCAAGTAGATCGTGAAATTTTACACGAAGAAGTAATTGCAACTCCAAAAACGAGAGTAATAGCTCAAGGAACGAAAACAAGGCCAGCTACTGTTGCTACAGGGAATTTTGCAAGACCAACCAGGGGAACATTAACCTCTCCTTTTGGGACAAGGTGGGGAAGAAGACATACTGGAATTGACATTGGTGCTCCAACAGGAACCCCAATAACAGCTGCCGATGCAGGAAGAGTTTCATTTTCTGGTTGGCAAGGGTCTTATGGAAATCTAGTAATAGTCGATCATGAAAATGGATATCAGACCTATTATGCTCATTGTAATTCGCTTCAAGTAAAACGTGGAGAACGAGTTTATAAAGGACAACAGATTGCAACGGTTGGAAGTACAGGTAGAAGTACTGGACCACATTTGCATTTCGAAGTTAGAAGAAACGGAACGCCTATAAATCCTGCTCAGTTTGTAAGATACTAACATAATATACCCCCCAGTAGAAATACTGGGGGGTTTGCTATTTACTATAAAATAATCAATAGGAAAACAATTAATATTGCAAATAACCATTCATTTTTCTTAA
This sequence comes from Serpentinicella sp. ANB-PHB4, assembly GCF_031432315.1. Taxonomy (NCBI): domain Bacteria; kingdom Bacillati; phylum Bacillota; class Clostridia; order Peptostreptococcales; family Natronincolaceae; genus Serpentinicella; species Serpentinicella sp. ANB-PHB4. The sequence continues at coordinate 140,475 of NZ_JAVKGO010000004.1, read as the reverse complement.
GAAATGCCATTAATCCACTTGCATTCCCATTATGTCTAAGGGGCGGGGGGGATACTTCTTTTTGATCAGGACTCAAAGAAGCCAAAATACTTTTTAGATTAAGAACCCCATAACCCTGTGTATTTCTATCTAAGTCCAGACTATCGGCATGCTCTGTAATGAGTTTTTTGAGGTCTTGAGGGCTAAGATTTTTTTTGTATTCATGAAGCAAAGCACAAGCACCCGATACAATAGGTGTAGCCATAGATGTACCAGATAAAGTTTTATAATTATTATCTTCATTGCCAAGGGAAGTAATATCTACTCCTGGTGCTAAAACATCCGGTTTATTTAAACCATCAATTGTAGGACCACGGCTAGAAAACTTAGCCACAGTGCCATTTGAACTAGGATTTTTATTATTACTCGCCCCTACAACAAGAGCATTAGGATTTGTTGCCGGAGAGTTAATTGTGCCAGAATCCGGGCCGCTGTTCCCTGCTGCTGCACATACGGCAATACCAGAATCAATGGCTTTTTGAACCGCTTGACATAAGGGGTCATCTTTATAGGAGCTTTTTGCTTTAGATCCTAATGACATATTAATTATTTTTATATTATAACGGTTTTTGTTTTGAACAGCCCATTGAACTCCAGCTATAACATCAGAAATACTTCCAGAACCTTCTCCATCTAAAACCTTAATTCCAACAATATCAGCATCAGGAGCTACACCAATATATCTACCTGAAGAAGAAAAACCATTCCCCGCAATGATCCCAGCTACATGGGTACCATGGCCATCGTCATCATAAGGTGCAGTTTTATTATTTACGAAGTCTTTAAAACCTATAATACGATTGTTAGGTGTTACAAGGTCATTATGTGGGTAAACACCAGTATCCACAACAGCAATACCGACTCCTTTCCCTGTTAGACCTAGTCCGTTTGCATAGTCTCCCCCGATCGTTACAGAAGCGGTATCCATTAACTTTAATACCATATCATCTAAATAGACTTTATTAATAAATCTTTCGTTACTTGCACTACGCATACCGGCAGTTGGAATATATGCAGCAACAGCATTAATAATGTGAAGTTTATGCTTAACTTTACCACCCATTTTTTCAACGCACTTTTCTAAATTATCACAATCACAGTCTTGAGCTGTAAGAATAACCGGTAGATGCTCATCCTTTGAATACATCATTTTCTCTAAAACAGTTTCATGAAAAACATCTCTATAACCAAACACAAAAGAGCCTCCTTTGCAAATTAACAGTTGTATATTACACATTATGCAAAGGAGAGAAAAAAAGTGAGTGTCTAAATAAAATGTAGTTAAAAGTACTCGATGGAGGTTTACATAATACTGTGATATACTATAAGTAGTGAAAAATAAACAAAAGGGGGCAAAGTAATGAAAAAGATAATTAAAGCTAGATATTTTAAAAACCATAGACTTGTGCGTATGATTATTTTATCAATGGCGCTTATCCTTTTTGTCCTTTCAAGCACATATAGTAATGGGTGGACAACCTTCTTAAGGCCAGGAGTTAGACTAGCAGAACAAGCTGTTGTGGCATATAAAACGAATAATTATAGTGAATTAGAGACAAATAACTTTATTGTTAGATACCGCAATACAAATCATGAAATTGTAAATCTGGTTGCTAATACGGCAGAAAGTAAATATAAAGTATTAGCAGATATTTTCAGTCATGAATTTAATAATAAAATTAGACTTATTATATATGAGGATCAAGAAGATATGATGAACGCCACATTACTCAAAGGGGAAAGAGCGCCAATGGGAGTGTATTTTGGAAATACCATTCATGTACACAATCCGTCTAAGTGGATAGAAGAAGAGGCGGACATGGAAAGCATATTTTATAGTGAAGGGCCAGTTCTACATGAATTAGCACATTTATTTACAGATCATCTTGCAAGAGGGAATTATCCTACTTGGTTTACAGAGGGTGTAAGTCTTTACTTTGAGTATAGTGTTGACGGATATGAATGGGGGAAAGGCGTAGATATAGACGAAGATATCTATACAATAAAAAACTTAACAGAAAGATTTCATGAACTTGATACTTTTAACGCCTATACCCAATCTTTTAGATTAGTGAAAGGTTTTGTCAATCAAAATGGAGAGGATGCCCTTATTGAGTTGATTCGATCTTTAGGTAAAGGATACAAGCTAGATATAAAACTGTTTATTTAAGTTAAAATAACTACGAAAATCAAAGAAAATGGTTCTTTTTTCACTTATCAAATGATATATAAAATGATATAATGATTAGGGTAAATGACCAAAAACAAATAATAAAAAGTTTATTAAATAATACAGGGAGTAAATTGGACTATCAAATGTAGTTTAATGAATACTCCTTGCTTCAAATTTGTGATTAAATTTAAAAAAGAACTTGAACTTACAGGATAGATATATATAGATTCGTAGAGGTTGAACTCCAACAAAGGTGGTGAATAACTGGCCTAGGCCAGTGAAAATATGGATAAATTATTAATAAAGGGTGGACATAAATTAAAAGGTACTGTTAATATAAGTGGATTTAAGAATGCTGCCGTAGCCCTTGTTCCGGCTACAATACTTACGGAGGAAACCTGTATTATAGAGAATCTTCCAAATATAAGTGATGTTAAAGATCTTGGGGATATGCTAAGAAACTTAGGGGCAAGTGTATTACAAAATCAAAAAGATGTTATGGAAATTGATACGAGTAATATGAAAGAATGCTTTGCGGACTTTGATTCGGCGAAAAATTTAAGGGCATCCTATTATTTTTTAGGGGCGGGTTTAGGAAGGTTTAAAAAAGCAAAAGTTGCTTACCCTGGTGGATGTAGTATTGGAAGTAGACCCATAGATCAGCACATTAAAGGTTTTGAGGCTTTGGGGGCAAAAGTAACAGTTGATCACGGAGTTATAACTGTAGAAGCCGAAAAGCTTGTAGGTGCAGATATTTACATGGACGTTGTCAGTGTAGGAGCAACGATAAACATAATGTTAGCTGCAGTTATGGCCGAGGGAACAACGGTTATTGATAATGCAGCAAAAGAACCCCATATTGTTGATGTAGCTAACTTCCTAAATTGCATGGGTGCTAACGTAAGAGGTGCTGGTACCGATGTAATAAAAATAAAAGGGGTATCTAAGCTTAACGGGTGTCGTCACGCTGTTATTCCTGATCAAATTGAGGCAGGAACTTATATGATCGCTGCAGCAGCTACAAAAGGGAATGTGTTAATTAACAATGTTATACCAAAGCATTTAGAATCGATTACAGCTAAACTAAGAGAAATGGATGTAGATGTAATTGAAAGTGATGATAGTATAAGAGTTAGTGTTACTAAACCATTTAAAAATGTAAGTATAAAAACATTAGTATATCCAGGGTTTCCTACAGACCTTCAACAACCAATGAGTAGTCTTTTAGCAATTGCAGAAGGTACCGGTATTATTACCGAAACCATATTTGAAGGTCGATTTAAACATGTAGCTGAACTAAATAGAATGGGTGCTAACATAAGAACAGAAGGAAGAATAGCCGTAATAGAAGGCGTAAAAGAATTAATGGGCGCAAAAGTATCTGCAACCGATTTAAGAGCAGGGGCGGCCCTTATCGTAGCTGGTTTAATAGCTAAAGGTGAAACCCAAATCGACAATATGCAATATGTTTACAGAGGGTATCATGAAATTGTAGAAAAATTGACAGAACTAGGTGCAGAAATAAGGAGCGTTAAATAATAAATGACCATATATTTTAGCAGTTTAGCAAGTAGCAGTAAAGGGAACTGTCATTTCATTACTGATGGTCAATCTTACTTACTTATTGACGCAGGATTAAACGGAAAACAATTAGAAAAAAGATTAAGCGCCCTTAATATTGAGCCTGAAAAAATTACAGGGATAATTGTAAGTCATGAACATAGAGATCATGTTTGTGGTGTAGGAATAATGTCCAGAAGATATGACATACCTATTTATGCAAATAGAGGTACCTGGGAGGGTATGCTACCCATTATATCGAAGGTTGACAAGAAAAATATAAATGTGTTTACAAGTGATAAACCTTTTAAAATAGGGAATTTTGATGTATTTCCATACTCTATTTCCCACGATGCTAATGAACCGGTAGGTTTTTGTTTTGATAATAATGGGGTAAGAATTAGTATAGCCACTGACTTAGGATGTATAAATCAGGTTATACTAGAGAAAGTACAAGGGTCAAATTTAGTAGTACTTGAATCAAATCACGATGAAGAAATGGTGAAAGTAGGGAAATATCCTTATTTTTTAAAAAGAAGAATTTTATCTGACTTAGGACATTTGTCTAACGAAGTTGCTGGAAATGCAGTGCTACACTTATTTAAAAGCAATGTTAAAAATTTTATACTTGGCCACTTAAGTAAAGAAAACAATTTTCCAGAGTTAGCACTACAAACAGTTAAAAGTATTTTAGAAGAAAATAATATCGTGCTAGGAAAAGATATTTTTGTAGAGGTAGCAGACGACAATAAAACAAGTAAATTATACAGCTTTGAAGTTTTAGAGGCTACCTCATAATATAGAGAAATATTGGAGGTGATTCTTTGAACTACAATGATCAAGAAGATTACAATCGTACGCAGCGGTTTGACCCACCACCGAATAACAAAAAAAACAATCAAAGCTCAAAATTAAAAACAATAGCTCTTGTAATTGTAGGAGCTCTACTAGGAAGTGCTATTTCTTTAAGTGTGGCTTATTTATATTTGCCTGAAATTATTGAGGGCAGAGGCCCAATAGTCGGTGACAGAGCACCTATTGTATTAGAACCCCAACATGATATTACGGTTTATTCAGCTGTAGCTGAAAAAGCAATGCCTTCAGTGGTAGGAATAACAACCGTAACAACTCAAGTAGACCGCTTTTGGGGACCTAGAAGAGCAGAAGGGCTAGGGACCGGTGTCATTGTAGATGAAAGAGGTTATATACTAACCAATGCCCATGTTGTTGGAGATGGGGCTGCGGATGAAGTAGGCGTATTACTTTATAATGGAGATAGATTAACCGCAGAGATTTTATGGTACGATAATACTTTGGATCTAGCCGTTATTAAAGTAGAAGAAGAAGGTTTAACAGCAGCAGAACTAGGAGATAGTGATCACCTAACTGTTGGAGAAATTGCTGTTGCAATAGGAAATCCTCTAGGACTTAACTTTGAAAGAACCCTTACCCAGGGTGTTATAAGTGGGTTAAATAGAAGTATTCCTATAAGTCAGACCCAAACAATCGACAACCTTATTCAAACAGATGCATCTATTAATCCTGGAAATAGTGGTGGACCACTACTTAACGCTAAAGGTCAAGTGATTGGCATTAATACCGCAAAGATAGGAACTGGTGAAGGATTGGGGTTTGCAGTACCCATTAACACAGCAAAACCTATCGTTGATCAGTTTATAGAAAAAGGTGAATTTACAAGAGTATACTTAGGCATTCGAGGCTTAAATGTAGAAGAATTTGAAGCTGCAACAGGAGAGCGACTTCAAGCACAAAGTGGCGTGTATATTTTTGAAATTATAGCAGCGTCGGTAGCAGATCAATACGATCTAAGAACTGGTGATGTTATTATAGGTATTAATAACACAGAAATAGAATCAATGGGTGGATTGATCCGAGAGCTCTATCGATACCGTCCAGGAGACGAAATCGATGTTACAGTGCTTAGAAATGGTGGCGAAGAGATAATTTCATTAACTTTCAACGAAGACAGCACGAGTTAAAATAGCTCGTGCTGTTTCACGTGAAAACGACAAAAAGATTTGGAAAAAAGAAGTAATTCATGTATAATAGCTCTATAGGCAGTAATTACTATGCCTTTAACTTAACATACTAAGAAAATATGTATTATAAAACAGAAATTGTGAAAAAATATGAACATATAAAAAACCTAAGGGAATTTAGGGAAAGTGGTGGTAAATATGTATGTTATTTGTAACAAACACCTAGAAGATGCAATAGATGACTTTGTAGAGGTCTATGAACAACCACCGGATTTATATCAACTTGACAAAGTCACCTTTACAGATTGGTTAGCGCCAAAAACCTGTGATTATTGTGATCACGTTCCTAAATATTTAGTCGTATAGTCGAGATGATTCTCGGCTTTTATTTTTGAAAAATTATAACATATACAATAAAACCATGTATACAAAAAGGAGCATTAACATGAACATTACCATTATTTCAGTCGGTAAAATAAAAGAAAAATATATAAAGCAAGGCATCGACGAATATACAAAGCGTCTATCCAGATATGGAAAAATAAATTCAATAGAAGTACCAGACGAAAAAGCGCCAGAAAACTTAAGCGAAGCAGAAATGCAAATTGCAAAAAATAAAGAAGGGGAAAATATTTTAAAAAACATCAAAGATGGCGCCTATGTAATTGCTCTAGCTATACAAGGAAAAATGATTTCATCAGAACAACTAGCAAAAAAGATACAAAGCTTAGCTACCAGTGGTACAAGCCACATCACCTTCATTATTGGAGGGTCTTTAGGGTTATCTCAAGAGGTAATAAAACGATCAGACTACCAGCTATCCTTTTCCCCCATGACCTTCCCTCATCAGCTGATGAAGGTTATTTTACTAGAGCAGGTTTATAGGGGATTAAGGATTATAAAGGGTGAACCGTATCATAAATGATGGTGGTTTTTTAAAGTTTTATCATTCTGTACTTCATATGCACGGTTCAAGGTTTCTTTTTAACTGTAGCTAGTAAGGGAGTTATAAGTAAATAGTGCACATAGATTATTAAAGGGAGGGAATTTATGAATTGGACAAATTTTCAAACACATGATGAATCGCCCAATAAAGCTTTTGAAGCACTGTGTAATCAGCTTTTTAATATTTGGTGTAAAGAAGTATCAGAAGAAAATTACATAAGCTTTAGAGTAATAAATGGTTCTGGTGGCGATGGAGGAGTTGAAGCGTACGCAGTTAAAGAAAGTGGTAAAATTTCTGCAGTACAGGCTAAATGGTTTCCTAACAGTATTCAAGATAGTCAGATAAACCAAATCAAGAATTCAATCACTACTGCATTAAAGGTTAGACCTAATATAGATGAGTACATTGTTTGTGTTCCAAGAGACCTAGCTTCTATAAAAATGGTTAAGGGAGGCAAAATATCTCAAAAGACAGAACAAAATGGATGGGATAAATTACAAGAAGATACGGAAAGTGCATATGAGGGATTAAAAGTTATACTTTGGAATGAAAGCTATCTTCTTGAGTTACTGCAAAGAGAATCAGCAAGAGGTGTGGAAAGATACTGGTTTCATAACTCAAAACTTTCACTCGCAACAATTAAGGGTTCTTTTACTAAGCAACAACAAGGATGGTTACATAACAGGTATACACCTAACTTACATAAGAGCGGAAAGTTGAAAACAAGTAGTATGAGATTCTTAGGTAATGCTGTGGAACGCATGGAAACCTATGAATATACTCAAAAGAATATGATGCATCTAGAAGGGTTAATTGATGCATGCGTATCCTATGCAAAACTGGTAAAAAGTCAGGATGATAATGATGAAATTTTGAAAATGCTTTCTAATACAGAGAGAGCTGCTTCAGAACTTCATATCAAATTAGAAGAAATAGGGTCAAGTGTATATTTTGAAGATTCATTTTCAGCAATTGACTATAGTTTGCTATCGAAGCTTGATTTATATGAGCTAGAGATACAATTACAAAATAGAAAGCTGCTTCGCGAGACATACTTTCATATTGAAGATATTCTGAAGATGATTAAGGCACATAATGAATACTACAGTGTTTATGAATTGAAAAGACAAATAGAAAATCAGTTCATTAGAACAACGCAAGTTGTTATAGGAGATCCGGGGACTGGTAAAACCCATGGAATAGTTGGTTTAGCTGAGGAGCTATATAACTATAATACTCATATCCCAGTGTTTATTAGAGCTAAGGAGTTCTCACCCAATATGACATGGTTTGAAATCATAAAGACGGTGCTTGGATTATCTTCTCAATGGTCTGAAGAAGAACTTTGGCAAGCATTTGAGGCTTTATCAATTAGCAGACAAAATGCTATGATTACTGATGATGATGCTCTAGTGATTGTTCCTAAAATAGTTATTTGTCTTGATGGTTTAGATGAATCTCAACCATATGATAAATGGATTGAAAGGCTAAGAGAATTTGATGATATAACACGAAGATATTCACGAATAAAGTTAATTACAACAAGCCGTGACTATGTGTTCAACTATATTCAGTATGAAGATAAATTGTTAAAAGGAAGCATCTGGTTGAATGCTAACGGAGATGTACCTGCTGACAAACTATTTGATGATTATGTAAAATATTATGAAATTGATGTGTCTAATGTACCGTGGCTAAAATGGGCATTAAAAACTCCTTTGGCTTTGAAGCTATTTTGTGATTTGAACAGAGGAGGGAAAGTTATAGAAATGCAAAGAGCTTCTGTTACTATTACAAGGTTACTTCAGAGCAAATTGGGTGTAATGGAAGCAGAATTTGCTCAGAGTATAAAATCAAGCAGTGTAAAGAATGAACACATAATTAATAGAGTTCTAAATGATTACGTAAACCTTTTTATTTCGAATAATGAAGTAGCAAGAGAGGATTTATTGGAACAATTCTCTGAAACTGTTGGAAATGATAGTTATGAGATTTGCAAAGAATTGGTTGAATATCTTGAGTGTGAAGGGTTTTTACAAAGTTACAATATCCATCCGACTTCTATATTTGAGGTTCCGAAGACTATTTATTCAATTGGAATACAACCCTATTTTGACTATTTAGCAGCGATATATTTTCTTGAAAATAGTAGTTCATGTAAGATCAATGATCTAAATTATGCATCTCATCAGATGTTGGCAATTATATTACTTGAGGATAAGGGCATTCTTTTTAGTAATTCAGAGTTTACCAAAGATTTATCTGGAGATCGCCTTTATGAACTTAACTTGTTTGCATTAGCTAATGTATCTAAAGAGAAAGCTACAGATTATAGACCATTTCTTCTAACAGCGATGAAGAAGAATTCAGAATCGCTTATAAACATTGCAAACAAAGTAATTTTAAAAGTATCCAGAATAGAGAATCATCCATTAGGAGCAAGTTTTTTACACGAATTTCTAAGTGATTTTGATACAGTTGCAGGAAGAGATCAGTTTTGGTCAATCCCAGCGTACCTTACAGATCAGGAAGATAATACTTGGTATCTACAAAGTGAATTGAAGATTGGTAAAGATTATTGGACTCTAGAATGTTCTGATACATATGATGGTTTACCACTTGTGTATGCATGGGCATTAACAACTTCTAGCAATGGTGTTAGAAAAGATTGTAGAAAACAGTTATTTAATTGGGGCAAATCATGTCCTGAAGAGTTTATTAAACTATTAGATTACATATATGAAGTCGATGATGTTCAAATGAAGGAAGATCTTATGGCAGTTGCTATGAGTGTTGTCATGTGTTTGAATGATGCACCTAATGTGGTTGCCTCGTTTTCAAACTGGACTTATCTAAATATTTTTGAAGGGGATAAAATAGTAGATAATTTAAGTTGTGCAATTCGATATTATGGACGTGCCATAATCGAACGTGCTTTTGCATTAGGAAAAGTAAGCGAAGAAATATTGAATGCTTCTAGGCCTCCTTATAGACTTGGAAATAATCTATCGATTAATATTGATGCATTAAAAGGAACTCGAATGGGAGGATATGGACCGATTGATTACGACTTAGCAAGGTATGTACTTGTTGACCCAATTGAATCGAGGTTCTTTAAAGAAACATGCTACATTTATCATGAGGATGAAATATATAATCATTATACAAAAGAAGATATTGATGTAATACTAAACACTGAAGATGAAATAGAAGAAGATTGCCTACTACAATTAAATGAAATAAAGTCTGAGATTGATCAACCTTACAATTCATGGTATAGCAGTCGTGAGGAAATAGCTAATGACTCACCTGGAAAGTTATTGAATGAATACGCAAATACATATAGTCTTCAATCATTAACGTCAACACAATTTATATTATGTGCTGTCTATGAAAAACTGTTAGCACTTGGATGGAATAAAGAGGTATTCTATGGAAAACCTAATGGAGGTAAAGCAGGTGAAATTCTTGGATTGGATATTGCGATATTAAGAGAACATTCTAAGGCAACACATGGTAGTAGGAGTAATATCATGCAATTTGCAGAGAAATATACATGGATAGCAAGAAACGAATTATATGGTTTTCTAGCGGATCGATTGAACTATGCTGCCAACGATGAGGCGGTTAGTTTACTTGGTGATTATGGCCTTATTGACGATTTTCCTAATCCAGCACAAGAATTAGTTCAACTTGATCGAGATGAAATACAAGAAGGTAATGAAAGAATATTTGTTGAGGATATACCTGCTGATGTAAAGCATGAAAACGAACTTGAAAGCCTAAAAAGTTGGATTACTGAAGACTGGACGCCTGATTATGAGAAATGGCTATATCCAAATGAACTTAATGGATTGATAGAAAAAGAAAGGTTAACTTTGTATGGTTTCCATGCTGAGGAAAATAATCTAAACGGAGAAACATTAATTTGGATTAATTCAGGTCTAATAAAAGCAGAAGATTTACCTATACTTGTTAATGATGCCAGGAACAAAAAGTCTAAACTTGTTAACTTGCTAAGAGAACCAGTCAATTATCATTCTTCTACAGAAACTGACTGTTATATAACACCTATGGAGATTACATGGTTTCCTTGGAAGAACCAACTGAGTTTAGTTGATAATATTAATACAGTGTATAAAAGAAGTTTTAAGGAATATAAAATTTTTAGATCTGTTGAAGAATGTGTTGCGAATTATCAAGAGTATGGTGATATGACTTATACACTTCCTTCTGCAAAAACGAGAGAAATACTAGGAATAACATATGGTGACGGATATTGTTATAAAGACAAGAACGATGAAATTCTATGTTATTCAATCAGTACAGGAGAGAGTTGGAAAGAAAGTCAGTCATTCTTATTTGCAGATAGGAAATCATTGATGAAACATTTAGATGATCAGGGTTATACTATATTTTGGACCGTTCGTATTATGAAACAAGAAACAACTAAATCTAGAGAGTTACATAAGAATTTCTATCTTCGTAATGACAAAACTATGTATGTCTATCATGATGGAGATAAATTTAACAGTACAGTAATATATGAAAAAATAGATTGATCTATCATTAGAGAAGCAATATGTGAGCAATGCAATATCCTTAACTTAAATAATAGGTAATTATATTCGTGAGTCGTTATGAATCGAGTTATTTTATAATTGTTTAGCAGCAATATTAATTGAAATCTGTAGGTTAGAAAAAATCGCAGTTTAGTGAAGCACGGTGAACCGTATCATAAGTAAAGGAGGTTTTAATAAGACCCAACTAAAATGTTGAATTAAGCATTTCAGTTAATTGTTGATATTGATTAAAAAGGGATTTGGCCTGTATAAACGAAATATATAAAGAATATATAAAATTTTAATGTTTATGAAAATGGGAGATAGAACATGAATAAAAGGGAAGATATTTTAAATGCATGGATTACAATAGAGCAGTTATCGGAAGGTTCAATTAACAAAAAAGATAAATTATTAAAGTCGTTACATACTATGGAAGAGAATTGGCAGAAGTTTTTTTTAGATTTTTTAACTAATCAAAAGGAACAAAAAAACATTTCAGATAAGGTCTTTAAAAAGTCGGGCATAGTACTATATTTTGGTATATTCAATTTTCAAGAAGTTATTGATATATTGAGAGAGAGATACAAGATTTCAAAAACTTATGAAGAAGTCAGTAATTCTGAAAAATTTACCTTTGCTTTATATTTTGATAATCAACTAAATTTTATAGCTGATAAATTGTTTTTAACAATGAGCGGTTTTATTCGTGAACATGGCAATTTACCTGAAGATTTCTTAAAAGTTGAAACTTCATTAAGAGAAGATTTAAACCGAAAATTTGATGAGGATTTTAATAAGACAATTTCTGAACTTTTACAAAGATACAATGTTTCGGTAGATAACTTTCGCTATACAATCGTGCAAAATTTGGATAATGACGATATAAACCTACATTCTTTCTTTATTGAAGATCTAAAAATAGCAAGGATAATTAATAGTGAAAATTTAAATCGATATTTTAATGGTTTTTCTGGATATAGGAAAAATCTAGACAGCAATAAAGAATCAGAACAATTTAACGTACATATTTTTGAGGAAATTGCTTTAAAACCAAAATTCTATCCGTTAGGACGTTTCCCAACTAACCCTGATTATGCACTTTCATTCATGCAACAGGTTGCAGTAAATCTAGCTTTAAACGACGAAAATGATATTCGTAGTGTCAACGGTCCACCAGGAACAGGTAAAACAACATTGTTGAAGGATATTTTTGCTGATTTAGTAGTACAACAGGCACTAGAAATTTCAAAACTTTCTAACAAAGGTATTAAAGGGGGTCTGGTTTATTGGCAAAATGCCAAACTTGGAGTTTTACCACCATTTATTTCAAATAAAAATATTATTGTGGCAAGTTCAAATAATGGGGCAGTTCAAAACATTGTTAAGGAGTTACCAAAGAAAAAAGAGGTTGCTAAAGATTTTCAAAATCTATTAGAGGAAGCGAATTATTTCAAAGATATTTCTAATTCCCAATTAACTGGTGAGGGATTCGGAAAAAATCGTAATATTAAAAGTGAACTATTAAATGAGGAAAATTGGGGTGTTTTTTCGTTAGAAGGTGGAACGTCAATCAATATTAATAAATTACTTCTAAATATTGAAGCAATTGAAAAAGATTTAGAAGAAAATTATCAATCAAATACTGATGTATATCAGGAATTCTCACGTCTTTATAATGAATTGAAAATTAAAAGAGGTACAGTAGAAGAATATAGTCAGAAAATATATTATCTACGCAAAATAAAAGTCAAACATAAAGAGCAAATTAATGAATTTGAAAAAGAAAAAAAGGCAAAACAAAAGGAATTGATTAGACAGGAAAAAGAAGCTATAGCCGAAAATGAAAGACTGAAACAAGAAATCATAAATCTTCAAAAAGATTTATCGAATACTTCTATACAACTTAAAAATTTAACTAATGAACAAGTTCAAGCTGAAAGAAATTTTAATGTAGTTACTTCACAAAGGCCGAGTTTTTTATGGTTTCAGAAAATATTTAATAAATCAAAAGTTGAACAGTATTTCAAGAATCTCAATAGCGCGAATAACCATTTAAATTATCTTTCTCAACAAAAAAGCAAATTGTTCAATAACTGTAGGCAATTTGAAAATGAGCTAAAGGGAATTGTTGAAAAAAGTGAGTTTATTCAAAAACAAATGCAGGAGAGAAAATCTGTCTTCGAACTATGGATGGATACTAATGTTAATAATCTAAAAAAGTTAGAACGAGAAATTGAGTCATTGGAAAGAATCAAGTCACAAAGAGGCATAGAGGAAATAGATTTTTCACTATCATATGAAGAACTCCAAAAGTCTAATCCTTGGTTTACAAAGAAGTTCCGGATTTTACAATCAGAATTATTTATTTCAGCTTTAAAAGTTAGAAAGCAATTCCTTTATGAAAATAGAAGAAGTTTAAAAGCGGCAAGGATTATTTGGAATAAACAATCTGATTACATTGCAAAAGAGAATGGTCATCAGTTAATTTCAGAATCATGGCAATGGCTGAACTTTACTATTCCTGTTATTAGCACCACTTTTGCTAGTTTTGGTAGAATGTTTAAAAACCTTAATGAAAATTCAATAGGCAATCTATTTATAGACGAGGCTGGTCAAGCACTACCACAGGCTAGTGTTGGAGCAATTTTTAGAAGTAAAAAGATTATGGTTGTTGGGGATCCCTCACAAATAAGACCAGTATTAACTTTAGATTCGAATGTTCTAACCTTAATAGGAAGGCATTATAAAGTAGACCAAAAATTTGTCTCTACTGATGCGTCTACTCAAACAATTGTAGATAATGCCAGTCAGTATGGGTTCCAAAAAAATGATAATGAATGGATTGGTATACCACTTTGGGTACATAGACGTTCGAACTATCCGATGTTCACAATTTCGAATGAAATATCTTATGATGGTTTAATGGTACAAGGCAAAAAAGAAGATGAGGCGCAAGGGAAATCACAGTGGTTAGATTCTGCTGGAAAGGCAAATGATAAATATGTTAAAGAACAAGCTGACTTACTGAAAAGTCTAATTGCTAAACGGTTACAAGAAGCTCCAGACTTAGCAAATGAAATCTATGTTATATCTCCATTTAGAAATGTGGCTTATAAAATTGCGCGAGTTCTAGATGAAATTAACTTTACTAAACGACAAGACGGTAAACCCACAAATGTTGGAACTGTTCATACTTTTCAAGGAAAAGAAGCGAAAATTGTCTATTTTGTCCTTGGAGCAGACTCTAATAGCAGTGGGGCAGCAAGGTGGGCTGTTTCTGATCCAAATCTAATGAATGTTGCGTCTACACGAGCTAAAGAAGAATTTTATATTATTGGAGATAAGAGATTGTATGCATCACTAGGTAGTGAAGTGGCAAATAAAACTATATCGATTATTAACGATTATAATAAGGAGTAATTATACTTAATATACTATGAGATTGTTAAATATGATGAGCAATGGAATTATAAAATTCAATATCTGGTATATAGATATCTATTATTCCGTTTAATAATTTTAAAGTAGCTTCTTTATTAATTGGAATAGTAGCCGGCTATAGTACAGTATATTTTTCTAGGAAAGGGTTTTTGGATAATCATAGTGGATTGGTTAAACTAAACCTTGGGCATGTCCTTTGTTTTAACGGTTTGGATATTAGGTCTAATAGCAAACATTGTATAGGCGGTGTAGTTGCTATTATAGAATGAAATTCTCGAAGGAAAATAGGCCATACCATATTTAAATTTGATATGAAGATGGATAAATGGGATGGGGGGCTGCTCTAATGATGATACACTTTGCATTAAGCGGAGCAGGATTCCTTATAATATTTCTTAGGATCCCAGTAGACTACATATGCTATAATTACTATCCATGGCAGTAATCCTTTATTTATTTGTATGACTTTTTTTGTTTAATGAAATGCTATAACAGAAAATGGGATAAAATATGATAATTCATATTTATGGGAGGATATTTTGTCCTATAGTTGGCAGCAGGAAGAGAACTTAGCTTTAGAACTTACAATACAATCAAGGAAAGACACATATCAAATAAATATCAAAGGACCAAGAAGCTCTAAAAAGGAAATTCAAAGACTATTAGAGGGAAAATAATTTTTGATAAGGCTAGAAAAAAGCTTACATTTTAGAAAATGCAAGCCTTTTTTATTATAGAATTACCAACTAATAGGATTAGGAGGAACAATAATTCTTTGTCCTATGCGTATAATAGATTGTGGACTTAAGTTATTTCTTTGATAGATTTGTTGAAGGCTAACCCCATAACGTATGCTTATGTGCCACAAGGTATCTCCTGAACTAACTACATGGATAGCTTCAATAGGAACAATTACCCTTTGACCAACTTGAAGAATGGAATGTTGATTTAAGTTATTTCTTTGATAAATAGAGTTAAGGTTAGCTCCATACATATTACTTATTCGCCACAGACTATCACCTCTAGCAATACGATGATTAACTTCTACCGGGGCAACTAATAGGGAAGGATCTTTCACTGGAACCTGGAGTCTTTGTCCAACATTAAGTACGGTTGTCTTTAATTGATTCATATTTTGTATTTTTTGAACTGTTGTTCCAAATCTAGTTGCAATAGCCCAAAGACTATCTCCCCTAGCCACAGTGTGCAAAAAATAATTATCTACAGTTGGTTTTCGAGGAGCAAGTTTTTGATGATATTCTTCTAGTTTAACAAATCTAAAGCCTCTTTTAATTAATTCAGGAATAGCGTCTATAATTCCATCGGCAATATCTGTTTCTGGTCGATTCATATGAAATAGAATTATTGATCCAGATGTAGCACTTAGTGTGGCTTGACGAACCTGTTCTCTAGTAAAAGTAGCACCTGCATCTCCCAATACATTGTAATTAATAACTTCATATCCAAGTTCGTTAGCAATTTTCACTGCAACTTCATCATAAAATGCGGTTCCGGATCGAAAGTATCTTGGTTTCTTACCAGTTATATTTAGAATTTTTTGTTCATTTAACAAGATTTCATCCACTACTTCCCCTATACTTGTAGTACCTTTAATACCATATGCAGATCTACCGTTTATAGATAGGGGGGAATGTCTATACCCATGGTTTGCTATATCAAAAATAGGGTTTTGAGCTAGTTCTTTAAAAATACTTGGGTTGCTACCTATCCAACGACCGCTAATGAATAGCGTAGCAGGTATTTGGTGTTTAATCAAAAAATCTATTAGTTGTTTATCGTAACCATTACTAAACCCTCCTTGACCACAAGCATCAAAGGTAAGGGCAATAATCTTATCTTCGGTATCAATTCTGGTTCTAACGCCATCCACATTTTCACCCCATTGTTGAGGGCTGTAATGTCCATATCTATTAATAATATCTTGTTTAATAGTTTCAATACGATTTGATGACAAGGTACTATAAAAAGCTTGTGCACCAGTAATGGCACCTAATCCAATCGGGTCATCACTAGCATCAAAGCATAAAGGACAAGCATAAGCATGTAGAGGGCTAATGTAAGTAAAAACTAATATTATACATAGGATAAGAATAATGCTTGTAGTTTTACTCATATTCTTTTTAACTCCTTTACTTATTTCTACTAAAGTGCTTAATAAGAAACCTCCTTTTATCTAGTATTTATATCTGCAGAAGAAATTATGAGGAAATAGCAATGTAATTTAATGAGAAAATTTCAAGGATTTAGTGTATTATGGTGGTTTGAGACGAGGGGACGTTTCGATTGTCCTCTTTCTATTATTATGATATCCTGAAGCTGGAGTCGATATGAATGGCACGGAGGGCAAGAATAAGGATTAAAACTGGGATATAACATATTATGTTGAGAGGTCTTCAATTTTTTAATACTACATATAAAAAATAGCTATTAGGAGGGAATTTGAAGTGTCAAAAGTATTAGTACTGGAAGGTGTTGAAAGGGAAACGTTAGCAATAGGGACTAATTTAATGATTGTAAGATTTACATTTAAGAAGGGTGCAGATGTGCCTTGGCATACACACCCCCATGAGCAATCAAGCTATGTAGAATCAGGTTGTCTTAAGCTTTTTGTTGAAGAGGATGAAATAATTCTAAAAAAAGGAATGTCGGTAGTAATCCCGTCTAATGTAAAACACAAAGCCATAGCCCTTGAAGATACAGTAGATATTAACGCATTTACACCGATAAGAGAAGATTATTTATAATTTCCTGATATAGGAGCATTATTACTTAGTTAGTTTATTAATAAGCACTAAAAAGAATTTTTTTGATTCTTTTACCATATAAAAACCGCCGTTACTTATGGTGAACCGTACCCTAAGTAAGGGTGGGTGGATTAATATCGAAAACATTAATATGTCATTTGGGTTATGTTTTGGCTAAGGCCATATCATAACCCAAAATTTGTGTAATAGAACGTATTATAAAATTAATAGTAGAAAGTACAGAAAAAAATGAGTCAGCTTAAAAGAGGTTGGAATTAGAGTATTAATAGGGGATTAAAGCAACTTTTTAAGAAAATCCAACAAAACTTTATTACATTCTTCTGGATTATCTTGATTTAGAATATGATGAGCATTTTCTATTACCGATATTTGACTATTCAAGCTATTATTGTGCCATTTTTCATTCATTTTTTTAATAGCGCCTAATTCATGATCTCCATAGATAATTAGCATAGGTTGTTTAAGTGGTTCAGGAAGTCCAATAACCATATCATTGATCATTTCTTTTATTAGATGTATAAGTGATTTTTTACCTGTTTTATGTACCCCTTCTTCTAAGTAAGCTATGGTATGTGGAGTAATTGCTTTGTGTTTAGCAAAACTCTTAGCCAAAGACCTAGAAGGAAGAATACTTATAGGTAATGAGAAAAAAGGGTTAAGAACTTTAAACCATCTAGAATATTTAGGATATAATGACCCTCCGCTTAAATGAATTGTAGCTACTACTCTTTCTGGATATTTATAAGCTGCTTGTTGAGTTACAAAACTACCAAGAGATAGACCTGCCAATATTGCATTAGATATGTCTAACGCGTCTAAAAGTTCAATAATAAAATCGGCGGCTGTAGTAGAGAACTGAAGATTTTCATTTATCTCAGATGATTTACCGTGATAAGGCATATCCCAAACAATTACTCTGTACTTATCTTTTAAAGCAATGACTTGTTCCTGAAAGGTTTGGTGATCCATAGTAACTCCATGGGAAAAAACTATTACTGGAGCGTTTTCAGGACCGTGAACTTCATAATAAATGGAACCTATATCATTTTTATAATACAAAATATTCCCCCCTCAACTTATTTTATTTTTTTATAAGTGCATTATTTACAAAATTATAATAACTGTCCATAAATAACTTAGATTCCTCATAGTCATTAAAAGGAAACATCTTTGGTAAAGACTCACCTAAGCATAATAGAATACTCACTGTATGATTTATGTTGAGTTCTCTAATTTCATTCGAGTTAATCCCTTCTTTCAATATATCTTTGCATATTTTTATAGCTCTTTCTTTTCGATAATTATATATTTTTTCCCAAATAGAAGGGGTCTCCATCATGTCTTTATAAAATGTCAGCGGATATTTTTTATAAGACTCTAAACTATATTTAAATAAAAAATTAAGCTTTTCTACCGACCCTTTAATATCGGTTAATTGAGATTGAAGCACATCGTAATGTTTAGTAGTAATATTTTTCATTATATGAATGAATAGATCTTCTTTTGAGTTAAAATGCTTATATAAAGTTACTTTACTTATACCAGCAGCTAAGGCAATTTGATCTATTGTAACTTTACTGTATCCTCTATCAATAAATAATTCTTCTGCTTTTTCTAACAACCGTTTAAACTTTAGCTGGCTTTGCTTACCCATAAAACACACCTCCAATTAATGAACTAATGAACTATAAAAGTTCATTAGTTCATTAATTCAAGTATATATTTTCCTATTCATATAATCAAGAACAAATTGAAATGTTTTATCAAGTAATTTCCCTGAACGTGGATTTAGCAAATAATAAAGCTAATAAAGTGGTGGAGTCGGAGTATTGCTGTCTTTTTTATACTTATTATTATGGTAAAATGACAAGTGGGTTAAAAAGTTTTAAATAACCATTGACTCTCCGGTTAGGGTAGATAATAAAATTAAGTTATAAATCAAATATGCGCATAGGAGATTTGTGATTATGTATAAGATTGGTGTTTTTTCTAAAATGAATAAGATAACGATTAAAACCCTTAGACACTATGATGAAATAGGGTTATTTAAGCCTATTCATGTTGATGAAATGACAGGGTATAGGTACTATTCTTCAAGTCAACTTCCTAGACTATATGAGATCTTAGCTTTAAAGAGTATAGGTTTTTCTTTATCAGAAATATTAAATTCAATAGATCAGGAAAATAATATGGTGGATTGTCTTGAAAAGAAAAAAGACCATATCTTAAAGAAAATTGAAGAAGAGGAATTTAAACTTTCTCAGCTTCGAACTTATTTAAAAACTCTAAAACTGGAGGGTACGAATATGAAATATAAAGTTATTGTAAAGGAGCTTCCTGAGGTAATTGTTGCCTCAATGAGAACAGTTATACCGGACTACGATGCTTATTATAAGGTTTATCCTGAAATGGGAGAGTATATGGAACAACAAAAAGTTGAGTGTAGCGTTCCAGAGTATTGTTTTACAATATATCATGATGGGGAGTACAAAGAATCAGATATAGATGTAGAGATTTGTGAAGCGGTTACAGGCTATGGGAAAGACTCTGATAAAATAAAGTTTAAGAAGATTGATAAAGTAGACAATGCTGCTTGTGTACTTCATAAAGGGCCATACAATACAATAGGCATGGCATATGGTGCAGTAATGAAATGGATTGAGGAAAATGGATATGAAGTATCTGATTTGCCTAGGGAATCTTATATAGATGGAATTTGGAATAAAGAAACTTCTGAGGAATGGTTAACTGAAATTCAAGTGCCTATTATATTCAAACAAGTTGTTTAAAAGAGTCATCTGAGGATGGCTCTTTGTTTCTAAATAGGCGAGGATGGAAATCAGGTGATAGTACCTTATCCTGCTAGAGTTAGAGATTGTAATTTGCCGATTTTACCAGAGTGTTAATTAAAAAAGGAGTCGAATAGGAAATTTCTATTGACTCCTATTTATGTGTTGGAAAAAAAGATACTAATAACCGAATAGACCTAGAATAGATTGTATTAAATTAGGAATCCACTATAAATATTTAACTGTATTTTATATTGTAACATTGGAATAATAAAGTTAATATATAGGAAATATTTAGGAGGACTATTTATGGAATACCTAAAAATAACTTTTAGAGTTGTTACAATAATGGCTTTGTTATTGTTTTTGGTAATGGTTACGGGTAGAAGAAAAATCGGTGAACTTCCTGTTTTTGATTTTTTAACTATAATAATAGTGGGAAATGTGGTTGGGGCAGATATTGCAGATCCTGAAATACCTCATATGCCAACTGCATATGCAATCGTCCTATTAATAGGATTACAGTATCTGTTAAGTCACTTTACAGTGAAAAATCGGAGTTTTGGAAAAAAGGTTACTTTTGAACCAGTTATAATTATACAGAATGGACAATTTATTAAACAAAACATGAAAAAAGTAAGGTACTCCATTGAAAATATATTGATGTTTTTAAGAGAAAAAGGAGTCTTTGATATACAAGATGTTGAGTATGCTATTGTAGAGGATAGTGGAAATATCAGTGTAATGAAAAAACCTGAAGCGCAATCACTAACGCCTAATGATATGAATATAGTTACAAAGTACAAAGGTTTAAAAATACCTCTGGTCGTTGATGGAGAGGTTTACGAAGACAACTTACAAAAACTTAACTTAGATAAGAAGTGGCTTCAGCAGCAGTTGAAATTAAATAATGTAAATAACCTTGATGATGCATTTTATGTAGATATAAATACAGAAGGAAAACTCTGTATATCAAAATCAGATGAATCTACAGATTTTATAAAGGACTTTATTATTTAAAAAATACTTAAATAAATAAAGAAGTTGGATAACTCCTATATTGGGGTTTTGTATACTTATTCTATAAAAACCTTTAATAATGTAAGTAGGCAACTTCCTTAATTGAAATCAGTTTGGTTACTGAATTTTTTTGTCTTCCTCAATAGATTTTATCGTTTTTCCTGGAGGAATATTTAGCATTCTACTTTTAGGATCATATAGCTTTTGCGAAGCATAAATCCCATGATGCCCTGAAAATATAAAGCTAATAAAGCATGCTATAAAAAAATAGGTTATTCCTTCTCCGTTGAACATTTCTAAACTAAAAAGAAAAGCAGAAACAGGTGTGTTAGCTGCTCCGGAAAATATAGCAATCATACCTACAGCTGCAAGAAAAGAAGGAGGCATGCCTACTAATGGAGATAATGTATTTCCTAAGGTTGCACCCATAAAGAATAGAGGGATCACCTCACCACCACGGAACCCCATACCCATAGTAATTGCAGTGAATACAATTTTGGCTAGAAAAGCATAGGGAGGAACTTGCCCTTGAAAAGCTTGCTCAACCATTGGTAAACCTCTACCAAGGTAATCCCTAGAACCAATTAAGTAGGTTAATGCTATTATAATGAGTCCTCCAGTAAAGGCTCTTAGCATAAGATTTTTTAAATATTTATCAGATAGACTTTTTATTTCGTGCCGTAACTGACTATAAAGAACACTAGTAAATCCAAAAACAATGGCTAAAGCCATAATCTTCATAAGGTTTATAGCATTAATGTCGGGAATGTTTTGTATAATAAAGTGTTCATGATGCATTCCTAGTGCTGTTGCAACATAATGTCCTACAAAGCTTGCAACAAAACAGGGAATTAAAGCTTCATATTTAGTTCTACCTATGGTGATAGCCTCCATTCCGAAAATAGTACCGGCTATAGGGGCACCAAAAGCAGAACCAAAACCGCCACTTATCCCACTGATGATTAAAATTTTACGATCTATTCTGTTAATCTTAAATAGTCGGTTCACTCCCTCGGATATACTTGCACCCATCTGTATAGCGGCTCCCTCTCTTCCTGTTGAGCCTCCTAGTAGATGTGTGATAAAAGTACAGAAAAAGACGATAGGACCCATCCGTAAAGGAATTTCACCTTGCCCGTGATGAATATGTTCAAGAACCAAATCGTTTCCTTTGCGAGAACCTTTACCATAATACATGTAGATATAACCGATAATAATACCTCCAACAGGAAGTAGCAATAAGGTAAAGGGGTTTGCTTCTCGTATATCTGTTAGAAAGTCATTAAAATTTATTAGTACAGTTGATGTGAAACCTACAACTATACCAATTAGGCTCCCCCATAGAACCCACTTTGCAAGAGTAAAAATAAAAGTTATGTGCCTTACCTTCATTGTGTCAGTAAAAAACTTATTATTTAAACGACCCATAATAGTAGTGCTCCTTTGCTAGCTGGTCTATCAATACTGGTTAAAAAAATATAAAAAAGCTATATAGCTTTAAATTTACAACTTTTAAATTTAAAATTTAGTAGTTAAATGAAGGTACATTTTATATAACTATCTTAGTTAGCTGTTTTTGTTTAGATTATTATTTTCATTTAAGTACTCCAAACGTGCATTGAGAAACTGTACATGCTTTTCTATATCGCTTTTCATATTATTAAACATATCTTTCGCCTGTTGCTCCTCTGTAGATTGGGCCATTAGAGCATAGTTACCTTTAACGACTTCACAGTATGCAATTACTTTTTCTAAATCTGCCAGAACTGTCACTAAAGTCACCTCCCTTAAGATATTGTAACCAAACTATTTATAAAAAATGACATACAATTGGAAGATATAGATTACTGAAATATTTAGATCTAAGCTTTGCATATGTAAGTTGGTAATAAATAAAACAACTAATAAAATAGTCTCTTATTTTAAGTTATTAAAAATTATTAAAGAGAAATAAAAATTATATTAAGAATAAAAGAAAAGTATCTTCTTAAATATAAAACTAAAAATTTAGAAAAAAATCTTTAAAGCCCCCTTAAAATTTAAGGACTATTCGTATAGATAGTAAAACAGCATATAAAAATAAGGCAAAACCATTGAAAGGTGGTGACGCAAAACTACAGGGACTACGGGTCATTTATACCCTTGTTAGCCAGTTGCACAAATATAAAACAATAAGAGCTTATTTGCTTTTAGAAAGCGTTTGAGGTGAATTCATGGTAAAAAATAAAGTTTTTCTTTTAACATTAATATTGATACTTTTGATAGCATCCGGTTGCTCAAAGAAACATGTTGATACAGAAAATCAAAATATTCAAGAGAAAGCAGTTTTATATGAGAATATAGATTTAGGTTTTAGAGTATTTGAATCATCTCAGTGGAATGTGGGAGAAGAGTCAACTAATGGATCATTTAATGTTACCTTTGAAAACAATAAGTTAAAAGCCATTGTCACAATTCTTACAAGTGAAAAAAGTGTTGACGAAATTAAAAATGACTTAAAAACAGGAACAAGAAAAGCAAATATAATTCAAGACACAAAGGATTCCTTAATCTTTGAATCAGAAAGGAAGGAAAGTATCCGAACAGAAATCTACATAAAAGATAATCGAGCTAATAAAGGAATTATTACCTTTATGACCCCTGTTAAAGACTACGAAAACAACAAAGACGCGATTGATGAGTTTAGAAGAAATCTTCAATTCTTCTAATTAATATTATAAGAAAAATAGAAAGGATGGTTTATATGAAAAAGCTAATTGTTACTAGTATGGTAGGGGTTTTATTGATAAGTGGAACAGTGTATGCTGATGAACAACAAGAAGTTCTAACCCCAGAGTCAGAGTTATACGAAACGATCCGATTGATTGAAAATAATGAATATGAGCTGACAGAGGCATATGAAGAGAAGGCTCTTTTACAAGATGAATACGCTGATAGGCGTCTGGAGGAAATGGAAGAAGTACTAAAGGAAGAGGATCAGGAAGCTGCTGAGAGATTGATAGAAGATTATAATGAACACATAGAGGAAATCAATAAAAATCTTGAGTTAGGAAGAGGGCTTGGGAATGACATAACTAATGTAGAGTCTTTAGTCGCACAAAATTCTTTAAAACGCAGCGAAAACCTTTCCACTCTTTTAGAAAGAGAAGATATCCCCGAGGAAGCTAAAGAAGGTATTTCAAAAGCTATAGAAAATCAAAACCAAGTAAGTGAACGCTTAGCGGAAGCTTTAGAAAAAGCTAGTCAGGCAAGAGAACAGGCTGAAGAAAGAGCAAATGAAGCCAGAGAACAAGCTGAAGAAAGAAACACTCAAGCGAGAGAACAAGCTGAAGAAAGAGCGGTTGAAGCGAGAGAACAAGCTGAAGAAAGAGCTAATCAAGGCAGAGGGAGAGCTAAGGAAAGAGAAGAAAGATAAATTATATCTAATGAATTTTGGACAATTAAATACAAAAATTGGAGATAGGCTGAAGTACTAAAAATTAAGACAAATAGTAGAAACCATTTTAAAATTGTAGTAGACTAAATGCCATAAGCTAAATGATTAAATTCTAGTGCTTATGGCATTTAATATAAATACTAGAGGGTCAACAAAAACGTCACAGTAGGAGTTATTATAAATGGCTGATAAATCTATCTTTCAACAATTCATTATACAAGCGAAAAATGGAAGTGAAATAGCCCGTGAAAATATTATTTCTTACTACAAGCCATATATCATTAACACTGTTGGACATCTAAGTAAAAGGTATATTACTTGGAGTGATGAAGAAGCCAGTATTGGCCTTATTGCATTCAACCGAGCCATTGACAGTTACGATGACCAAGGGGGCAGATCCTTCCTCAATTATGCCTATCTCCTAATTAAAAGAGATTTGATCGACTATTATAGACGGGAAAAACCAAGACAACACATTTCGATGAATTATAGTACAGAAAAAAACGATATTACTAATAATCAAATGGAAGTTAAGAACTCCTTTGAGTCTTTTCATCAAACACAAGAAACACAGGATTTGGTAGAAGAAATTTTAGAATTAGACCGTAATCTAAATTTGTTTGGCATTTCATTTGAAGAACTTGAGTACTATTCGCCCAAGCATAAAGATACAAGAAAAACGTTATTTTTAATGGCTAATAGATTTATAGAAAGCCAGGAATTTATAGAAACACTTTTAACAAAAAAACGCTTACCTTTAAAATCTTTTGCAAAGAAAACAGGGTATCGTATTAAGACAATTGAGCGTCACAGAAAATACTTGATTACATTAATTATAGTAAAATTAAATCCCAAATGGATTCATCTTTCTCAATACATTAAAGATTCATAGAAAAGAGGAAATGTCTATGAAAAATAATATTATAAATGGTACAGTTATAAAAGTTACAAAAGAATATGTTGTACTGATGACTGATGACGGAATGTTTAAAAATATTCAAAGGTCTTCATCTGATCCAGTGCCCATATTAGGCCAACAATTTTACTATACAGAAAGACGTCAAAATAAATTGAAGTGGCAAAAATATGTTACAGTCGCAGCTGTTTTTCTACTACTCATTTTTTCGGCTACAATGATGCCTTTTAAACATGAGGATCCGGTCTATATAGTTGCAATTGATATTAACCCAAGTATAGAAATTTTTGTTGATGATAATCTTCAAGTTATAAAGGCCAAAGGGCTAAACGATGAGGGAAAAGAAATTATAGATTTGGCTTATCAGGATAATTTATTATCTTTTATAGAAGAGATTATTAATCAATCCGTTGAAAAAGGTTTTCTTCATGAATATAACCAGGCAGTTATAACAACAGTTGCTCCAGAAATAGAAAGTGACGAATTAACGCTTAAGGAAATTGAAGAGTTAATTAATAGATCTTTCGAGAATAAGGCGTTAAAAGCTAAGGTTGTAACGGCTACAGCAAGCAACAATGTTTACGAAGCCGCTAAAGATGCAAATTTATCAATAAATCACTATAGGGTATATGCAAATCTTAAACGTCAGGGAATAGTTCAAGATTTAGATGAAATAATAGGAAAAAATATTTTTGAATTAGAAAGAGCATCTAATAATGAATCTAGGTCCCAACAAGGCACCTCTCAAAAACCCAATGAAAAAGAGAATAAACAACAAAGTGACAGGACACCGCCTATAGTTTCAGAAGAAGGAAAACAAAATACAATAACGCCTCCTTCATTAGAGGACGAGGTTACTAATGTAGAAAAATCAGTACCTGATCGAGCGAAAGAAAAAAAGCCCGGCTTAGTTAAGGAGATGAACCAAGGATTACCTTCTTCTACTATCAATGACAACAATTCTATGAGAAGAGATAGGTAACTTATTAGAATCATTTCAAAAAAAATGTCCCTGCGTGTGACTTACACCTATGAAAATTCCTTTAAGGATAGCTTGAAGGAATTTTTTGTGTTAATATAATGATGTAAAAGGTAAAATTATGTAAAAATATTAAAGTTTTTGTCTATAAAGAAATATGGAGGATGTGAAAGGGGAACCTGGTGTGATTGAACTTAAAAATGTTAGCAAACTTTATGATGGAAGCAATGAAGTAGCACTTGAGAAGATGTCCCTAGAAGTGGGTCAAGGAGAATTCTTATTTTTAGTGGGGCCAAGTGGTGCCGGAAAGAGTACATTAATAAAACTTCTTTTCCGAGAGCAGTTACCGACAGAAGGTGTCATTAACTTTGAAAATAAGGATATTACAAAGTATAGAAAGCGAGATATATTAGAGTATCGAAGACGTATAGGTATGATTTTTCAGGACTATAAACTCATTAAACAAAAGACTGTGTTTGAAAATGTGGCCTTTGCCCTTGAAGTGCTGGGTCATTCTCCTATGTCGATCCAGAAAAAAGTTACGGAGGCTTTAGATAAGGTGGGCCTATCACATAAAGCCACTTCTTTCCCAAGGGAACTTTCCGGTGGAGAGCAGCAAAGGGTAGGCGTGGCCAGAGCCATAGTGAAGGACCCTGTCTTGATTTTGGCCGATGAACCTACAGGAAACCTTGACCGTGATAATGCATTACAGTTAATGCAGTTACTTGAAAAAATAAACGATGAAGGAACCACAATGATTATAGCAACCCATGCATGGGATTTAGTTGATCGTATGCAAAAGAGAGTTATTTCTCTAGCCGGTGGTAAGCTTAAAAGGGATGAAAAAGGGGGTTACAGTGATGAATAGACATGCTTTTCGATATTGTATGCGTCAGAGTATGCAATCTCTCTCCAGAAATGCGTGGCTTGCAGTAATTACATCTGGATTAATTGCAATATCATTAATTATTTTAGGCGGATTTTTCCTTGTTACAACAAATGTGAATCAATTTATCCGCAATGTGGAGTCTAATATAGAAGTAAGTGTTTTTCTAAATGAAGGCGTAAATGAAACGGAAATACAACAAAGAATTGAACAGCTTGAAGGTGTAGTTAGTCAGAGCTTTGTTCCAAAGGAAGAAGGTTTATATGATTTTGGTAGAAATATGGGCGACCCAGCCCTATTAAGGGATTTAGAAGGGGAAAACAATCCCTTGCCGGATTTGATTCGTGTTCGAGTGGAGGACCCTGAGAAAGTTGTAGCAGTAGCAGAAACAATTAATACATACCCAGAAGTTGAATTAGTTGACTACGGAGAAGAACTAGTTGCTCGCTTAATGCAGATAACCGGTCGTTTAAATTTTCTGTTTTTAGTTCTTGGAGTTGCTATTGCCCTGGGAGCGATATTTTTAATCGTTAACATTATTCGACTTTCTGCAGTCGCAAGACAAGAGGAAGTGGTTGTAATGAAATATATGGGTGCAAGTGATGGATATATTCGATTTCCATTTCTGATGGAAGGAATGGTAATGGGTTGGATCGGAACCGTTGTTGCAATTCTTACCCTTGGTTTTATTTACTTTAGATTGACATCCTCCTTTAGTCAGGACTCGTTGATTCTATTATTCCAACCAGTTACGGACATAGGGAGACTACTACCAATTTTTATTGGGTTGATGCTTGGAGGAACACTGATGAGCGCTTTTGGAAGTTTTGTATCAATTCGTAAATATCTAAAGGTATAAAAACCTATTTGAAAGGGAGGGCACACAATGCGTCGATTAATAACGGGGCTAGTACTAGGGACCTTATTCTTGGTATCCGTTGTGGGTGGAATGAACAGTCTTGTTTATGCCAACCCGGATTACCCTGACCAAGATGCGGATCAGATTAGGGAAGAAATTGCTGAATATGAAGAAACAATAAAGCTTTTAAATGAAGATATCGATAATCGATTAAATAGAATTACAGAGTTGGAAAAAGAACTAGTTACAATTGAAAGAAAACAAAAACAAGCAGAAAAATTATTAGCAGAAGCACAAGCAAGACTTGATGATACAACAGAAAAATTTTCAGGTAGAGTAAGAAGTGCCTATATGAAAGGTGGCGCATCTTATTTACAGATTCTTCTGGAATCTGAGAACTTTGGTGATCTGATCGTTCGACTAAATTATATGAGAAGAATTGCAGACCGAGATGCAGAACTCATTAGTTCTGTGAGAGAAGAACAAAAAAACGCACAACAGCATCAACTTGCTATCCAAGAGCAGCGAGACAACATACAAGATAGACTTTTTCAAATGGAGACGGAGCGACAAAATCTTGAAGACCAGCGAAAAACTCTTAACGCTCTTTTAGATACTTCTAGAGAGAACCTTGCAGAAAAATTAAATGAGATTCCACAAAGGCATCAGAACCCTGTATACGGTATAGCTATTGATAATCATCCAAATGCCAGGCCACAACACGGGCTATCACAAGCAAGTATTGTATACGAGTATGAAGTAGAAGGTCGAGCAACACGATACTTAGCACTTTTTTCAAATCTGCCTAATAAGGTAGGTCCAATTCGTAGTGCAAGGGAGCACAATACAATATTAGCCTGGGAAAATAAAGTTAACTTTATTACTGCAAGTGGGAGTAGAGATAATCTACAACGAATTAGTGATTGGGGAGTAAGTTACACAAATGCATTGGCGCATTCAGGGTTCTATAGAGATTCTTCCCGTCGTGCCCCTCATAATTTGTATGTAAACCTATCAACACTAAACAGAGGGACCCATTCCCCAGGCTCAGTGATTAGACCAGGTAACGTGAGTAGACAGGGAAAACAAGGAAATTCACTCGCCATCGAATATAGTCGTAATTATAAAGTTAGTTATCAATATGATAGAGGCGAAGGGGCGTATCGTAGGCTAATCAATGGAAATGCACATCGGGATGCAACTGGTGCCCCAATATTAGCTAGAAATGTTGTCGTACAGTACACGGATCATCCTACAGACAGAAGAGGACGAACAACGCCTACAGTTGTTGGTCAAGGAACCATTGACTACTATGCCAATGGCCAGCAGTTTACGGGAACGTGGAAGAAGGATACGCCAAGTTCTCCAACCCGTTTCTATTATGAGGACGGACAAGAAATTGAAATGATTTATGGGTCTACGTGGATACAAATTGCAAGGCCAAAGTAATCTTTAAATAAGCGCTATTGAAGTTAGTGTAAAATTCACTAGTACAGATTGAAAGATCAAAAAAATACAAAAGCACATCGCCCAAATTAAAGGGGCGCTGTGCTTTTTTAAATAAGATAACTATCCAATATCCTGGGAATAAAATGAGAGCCTTTAGTTAAGACAATGGAATCTAGATCCTATTCAATCGCATCTTTTAAATATGGCGTTTTGGAACTAAATAGATCAATCACATTTAGACCAATTTCAGAAATCAGTGTAGTTTCTTTATCCTTTTGAAATAAAATTCAAAAGGATGCTTTTACTCGATTCTAGTCTTACCTAAGATTTAATCTATAAAATGTAAAAACTTATGTTCTATATTAATGTTCCTGATAATTATCTAAACTGTTTCATTTTCAAGCGGTTGCGTATTTTTATCCTTACTTAACAGTTTATTCATAACCATTGCAGCAGTTAGGTCCCCAGTAACGTTAGCAGAGGTACGGCTCATATCCAGTATTCTGTCAACACCAATTATTAGAGCAATCCCACCAGCCGGTATTCCCACACTGTCCAGCACCATAGATAAAATAACGATACCAACACCGGGGGTAGAAGGAGAACCAATTGATGCGCCAACGGCGGTAACAATAACAAGTAATAGCTGACTTATAGCTAACTCTATGCCAAATACCTGTGCTAGAAATACAGTTGCAACACCTTGATAAAGGGCAGTACCATCCATATTAATCGTAGCCCCAAGGGGAATGATAAACTGAGATATAGATGATTTTACACCCAATTTATCCTCTGCAGTTTCAATAGATAAAGGCATAACTGCCGCGGAACTAGAAGTTGAAAATGCAAGCAATTGTGCATCTCGTACATTACCTAGAAACCATAGAGGGGACTTTTTAATATAAAATGTTACGAGAAGCAAGTAGAAAATCACTAATAAAATCAAGCCAAGTAACACAGTACCTACGTACACCGCCATGCCTAACAGGGCCTCAATACCTACCTTCATTGTAATTTGTGCAATTAGTCCAAAGACGGCGATAGGCGCTAAAAGCATGGCCCAACGAACAACAGTCATACAAACCTCCTGAATGGATTCAAGCATCTCGATAAGGGGTTTGGATTTATCCGGTGCCATGGAAACGAGAGCAAAACCAATTATGATGGAAAATAGTACGACTGCAAGCATTTCTTTCTCAACCATAGATCCTAATGGATTTTGGGGAAGTAGGTTGGTCAGCATAGCCGGAACATCACCGGCAGTTAAAGCTTCTACATCTTCGCCGTTTTCAATTACAGGATTATCAGCCACTGCCATATCCACTGAGTTTGTATCAATATAGTTTCCGGGCTGAATAACTAATGCTACAATTAAACCAATTGAAATTGCAACAACCGTTGTAAATATAAAATAGATGACAATTCTAGAACCTAACTTTCGTAATTGCTCCATATCTTCACTAGAGGCAAGTCCCGTAATAATAGAGGCAAAAACTAATGGAACCACGATCATTTGTATAAGACCTAAAAATATTTGTCCAGGGATTGCTAACCAATTACCTAAAGTTGTAGAAGTTATCTCCTCAACTAAACCCATTTCAGGGCTAAACACTATACCAAATCCGATACCTAGAAATAAAGCCATTAATATTTTAAGATAAAGTTTTTTTCTTATAAGGCCGTACAAATCTTTAGTAAGATTTCTAAGGGCCCCTGGGCTAATCTTTTCTAATGTTCTTGACATAGAAACCTCCTTATTTTTTAGTTATTTGTCTTCATACTTATCCCCTACCCGATGTTTTTTTAATTTAAACGTTTGAATTAAGGCCACCTAAGTGAGTAGAGATAATAAATAACTATTGACCTCAGTGATAATAAGGGATTAAATATAATTAGTATTATTTAAAAGAAACTTTTACTAACAAAAAGGGAGGGACTAATATGGAAAGTTATTTGAATATTGCTAATAGCTCTTTTATTTTTAAAATTGGGGCTGTTGTGGTTGCTTTTGTTTTTATACAAGCCATCATTTTATTAAGAGCTGCCTGGAAAGAAGGATTAAGGATTGGTATAGATAAAAAAGTGTTATGGGATACGGTAAAGTCAAGTGCCGTGTTTTCGGTAGTGCCATCATTGCCTATATTAATTTCACTTATTGCAATGGCACCGGTATTAGGTGTGCCTTTTCCTTGGATTCGATTATCAATAATTGGATCAGCGCCCTATGAATTAATGTCAGCAAATATTGGGGCTCAAAGCATGGGGGTATCCGGATTAGGAGGAGCAGGTTATACAGCAGAAGTGTTTGCTAATTCAATGTGGGTTATGTCCGTAGGAATCATTTGGGGATTATTAATCTGTGTGTTATTTTTAAAGAAAATCCAAAACAAGATGGGGACGTTAAAACAGAAAGATTCTGCCTGGACAGCCATCTTAATATCAGCCCTTTACTTTGGGATGCTATCTGTGTTTATAGGACAACCAGTTGTAGAAGGAGGGGTACCATTAGCCACAACTATTACAGGTGGGGCTATAATGATTGGATTAACTTATCTTATTAAAAAATATGAAATTAAGTGGTTAAATAATTTTGCATTAGCCATTAGTATGATTGGCGCAATGGGATTATCTATTTTCTACACTAACATAATGTAAGGAGAGTGAAGACCATGGCAATTAAAAGCAAAATTGCAGGAAGTCAATATGAAGATAAAATTCACAAAATAGGTCGTACCACTGGAATTATTGCACTTATACTTATTTTTGTTGTGCCGGCTTTAATCAGTATTAGATACAGTATTTTCCCGCCTATCTCTAATTTAATGATTGGCATGCTTACAATATCCATGATACAAATACCAATATGTATTGCAGAGGTTTTAACTTATACCCCAATGCTAGGTAGTGGTGGATCCTATTTAGCCTTTGTTTCAGGAAACTTAACTAACTTAAAAATTCCCTGTGCCGCAATGTGCATGGAATCTGCTGAAGTTAAGCCATCTAGTAAAGAAGGAGACATTATTTCTACCATTTCAATTGCGGTATCCACCCTTGTAACAGGGACAATTATCATAATTGGCGTTATAGCAATTGTACCTTTAACCCCAATATTAAGTTCGCCTGTTATTGCACCAGCCTTTGAAAATATTTTGCCTGCCCTATTTGGTGGGTTAGGTGCTTATTGGATATTAAAGCAATGGAAGTTAGCCGTTGTGCCACTATCCGTAACTGTTATAATATCCATGTTTGTAGCCGTACAGCCAGCGGTACTTATACCGATTTGTGGCGCTGTTTCTATAGGTGCTGCCCGATGGATGTATAAAAAAGGCTGGGTCAAAGAAGTTTAGAGAAAGCAAGGGGGAAAGTATATGATCATCATCTTCAGTATAGTAATGATATTAACTATTATTATTACAGTGAATACACTAAGATTTAAAAGTAAAAAGCATACTACTTCTACAAAATTTAAAATAGATGTGGATGCTACCCGAGCAGCAGAGAATTTATCCAAAACCATTCAGTGTAAAACCGTGTCAAACTCTGATGCCAATTTAACAGATTGGGATGAATTTAAAAAACTGCAGGATGTTATTGAAACATCCTATCCTCTAGTACATAAGCATTTAGAAAAAGAAACCATAAACACCTATAGTCTTTTATACAAATGGAAGGGAAAAGGCACCTCAAAAAATCCTATTTTACTACTAGCCCACATGGATGTTGTTCCAGTAGAGGAAGGCACAGAAAAAGATTGGACCTATGAGGCTTTTAGCGGCATGATAAAGGACGGCTTTGTATGGGGGCGTGGAGCCCTAGATATAAAAATACAAATGATTGGCGCCTTAGAAGCAATAGAAACTCTTTTAAAACAAGGCCATACACCAGAAAGAGATATCTACTTAGCTTTTGGTCATGATGAGGAAATTGGGGGAAAAGACGGAGCAAAGATGATCGCCCAAACTCTATATGACAGAGGAATTACCTTTGATCTTGTATTAGATGAAGGGGGCTGTGTTACGGAAGGAGCAATGAAAGGTATTGATGCCCCTGTAGCCGTAGTAGGTACCTGCGAAAAGGGATATGCGAATATAAGGTTGACAGCAGAAAGTCCAGGGGGGCATGCATCAATGCCACCTAAAAATACAGCTTTAGGGATGATTAGTAAAGCGATTGTTAATCTTGAAAAGCATCAAATGAAGACAAGACTGACTCCTCCTGTGGAGGACATGCTTAAATATATTGGCCCAGAAATGAAGGGAATCAACAAAGTGATTTTAGCAAACATGTGGTTATTTAAACCATTGTTTATAAAAATCTTTTCAAGTAATCCTACGGGAAATGCAATGCTAAGAACCACAACTGCTGCAACAATGGCCCAAGGAGGTCCAGAGCCAAATGTAATGCCATTAAAAGCAACTGCAACTTTTAATTTTAGGATTTTACCTGGAGAAACCGGTGAAATGCTTTTAAATCATATTAAAAGCGTAGTCAATAATTCGAATATAAAAGTTGAAGCATTGAGGTTAGAGGATCCTTCCAAGGCATCTAGTGTTTCTACGGAAGCCTTTAAGCATATAGAAAACACTATTTATGATGTTTTTCCAGAGGCTGTCGTATCTCCATATTTAGTTATGGCAGGTACAGATGCAAGGAAATATGAAATTGTTTCAGAAAATATCTATCGTTTTTCACCATATAGAATAACGAAGGATGAACTTAGTAAAGTGCATGCCACGGATGAAAGAATTTCATTAGATAATATAGAAAAAACCGTTACCTTCTTTATAAAACTAATTTCAAACCAATAAAAGTAAGCGCTTTACTAAGCGCTACTTTTATTATTCACATCCATTTTTATTTATAACTAAAACCATCTAATCAGAAAGGGAAAATTCCTTAAGTCTTTCTTCTATAAAACATATTAAGTTGGATACAGATATATCTTCAGCCGGCAAATTCTCATACCAGACTATTGGTTTTTCATCAACAGGGAAGTACTTTGCTTTTATAATGATTTCAGGACGGTATTCAAAATGGAGTATGTCAAACTGTCCCCATTTACCACCCCATATAAAATAATGATTTTCCATTATATCAACTATTTCTTGAGGGTAGGACTTTAATCGCTTTTCTCCTGCTTCTCTTGATGCCCATTGCCAGTAATCATTTTTATTACTTGCAAAGTCTATAGCAATGCCAAAAGCATGAGGGCTTAGCCGGTTGGTTCTAGAAATATATCTATAATTATAAGTACCACCTATAGGATAAAGATAGGACC
This sequence comes from Serpentinicella sp. ANB-PHB4, assembly GCF_031432315.1. Taxonomy (NCBI): domain Bacteria; kingdom Bacillati; phylum Bacillota; class Clostridia; order Peptostreptococcales; family Natronincolaceae; genus Serpentinicella; species Serpentinicella sp. ANB-PHB4. The sequence continues at coordinate 105,353 of NZ_JAVKGO010000004.1, read as the reverse complement.
AAAGTTCTGGCTTATTTTTAGCAAGTTGATTTAACGCTGAAACTGCCATTTCAAGATGGTGTGCAGCATCATTACTGCTGTTAAAACGATGATAACCAGAACTCATTTTTACTCCCGAAAGCTTCTTTTCAATTTCATACTGGTTAGATCCGTATACTTCTTTTAATAAAGGATATACTCGGATTCTTCCAGGGTTATATGTCTCAGCCATTAGACCGTCAATGTCACCAAGAACATAGTTTTGTTCCATCATATCTTTCAAATCAGGGTTTTCTAGCCTTTCTAAGGCGTTTTTTTCTTTACTATCATCGTATATTAGCCTTTGTCCTGATTTTAATATAAGGTATATTTCATTACCATCTACCACTTCTATATCTACAATATGTTCTGGGTAGGCCATCATAAGAGAAAATATATCTTTCTTTATGATATTCTCATAAGCATCCACGAATCTGTTATATACGTTGTCTGAGGTATAATGATAATTTAACAGAGGTCTTAGAGGGAAAAAAACTACCAAAATTATAATAAATAGATATACCTTTTTCATTATGCACCTACTTTACAAGAGATCTATTTTTACAGAATTACTTATTTCCTATAAAATATCCTTTCATATTATTTTATGAGATAACTTCACTAAATTATGACAAACTTTATTTTATTACTGCAAATAGGGACAGAACAAAAGTAAACGTTAAATCTGAAAATACCATATTCTCACAATAAAACAATAATATACAATAAAATTAAAAGTTTGACAATCTTTAGAATATACCTTAAAATTTATATAATTATTGGTATTTATAGAATATTTTGATTGTAAATAAATTATATAAATATCTTGGTTGGAAAGGTGGAGTCTAGAATGTCAATTAGTGAAAAACAGGGATTTAACTGGTTTCGTAAGAAGGAAGTGCACCAAGAAGAAAACCTACCGAAACAGCCTCAATTAAAAGAAGAAACACAAACATCGGAGAATCCTTCAATTACAAGTTTATCCCATAAGGAAAAGGTCATTGTTGATGTGGAAGTAGCAGTTGAACAGATCATTAAAGATAGACAACTTAAAATGGTAGCTATAAAAGATTTAGAAGCTCAGCTAACCAATGCTAATCAGAAAATCGATAAATTAAAGCAAGATGTTCAAACGGCAAACAAGAAAGTAAACGAGCAACAAATGGAGAAGAAACAACTAGAAGAAGAGTTAACACTCAAGAAATTGAACTTTGATCAATTGCTTGAAGATTATGGAGAATACCAAGTAAGAATTAGTAATGAGGTTGAAGAGGTTAATTTTGCACTGGAAAAGGAACAGGAAAAATATAGACAATTAAGTGAAGATTATAAGCAATTCAGAATATCTATGGCACAACAGATAAAAACACTAGAAGAAACGATTCGTGAGAAAGAAATTGAAAATCAAAAGTTGGTTGAACGTCATAAGAAAATCCAAGAAGAAAAAGTACAATTACTAAAAAGCTTTAGTGATTTTACAGAACGGGTAAATAAGTCTACATCCTCCTATCATAATAATGAGGAGAAAAGTGCTGAAAAAAATGTAGTGGATTTCCCAGATTCAAATAAAAAATAACGCTGATTCATTTAAAAATAAATAATATTGCAGTAGTTTTAGACTAAGGACGGGGTATTAACGAATGGATGCTAACTACAGAGTTAGGTTTTTGGAAATCATAGGTTTGGAACAACAGGATAATTGCTACTTGTTAACCTGTTGTTTTCACATTGAAGGAGAAGTTTCAAAATTCACATTAAATATAGATCAGTTTACATATGAAAATTTATTGAAAATAGTAAAAAATAAAGATGATTTAAAATATCGTTTGTCATTTACGGGTATCAATAATCAGGATAAAAATAACTATGAAACAACTGTTGTTACTTATATCAAAAATAACAGTATTAAGGATCAATTTCTGTGTTCTCCTGAGTTTCATGCTACGCTTAGTCATTTAAAAAGTATTTATAATATAAAGGATTTAGAATCATTTTTACAATCTAATAATCTAGGAACAATCGAAGTCACTTCCACCCAAGATAAAATAGAGAAGAAAGAAATAAATCGTTGTAAACCAGATGCAAAAAAGCTAGTAGAAAATAATATTTTACAAAAGAATAGATATATATTACCTGGTGTGTTATGTATAATAGTTTTTCTTACTATGAGTTATTATATTGTAGGACAAGCTAAGCTAAAACCTGTAGTCTCAGATCCAGTCCAAGATAGTGATATAGAAATTACAAGTAAAAAAATGGACCATGGGCAATTAGATGCTTCTCAAGAAGAAGTTCCTAGCCGAAATATTAAAAATCCTTTTGTTGTGAATAGTAGTAAAATATCCCGACTACCCAAGGGTTATGTAGCATTAACCTTTGATGATGGACCAACGAAATATACAAAGAAAGTAGTAGATATATTGGTCCACTATAATGTTGGGGGCACCTTTTTTTTCATAGGTGCTTATATTGATGAGTTCCCAGATTACGTAAAATATACATATGATTATGGTTTTGAAATTGGAAATCACTCTCATTCTCATGTATTATTAACACTGCTTTCGCAAGAAGAGCAACAAGCTGAAATAAAAAAAACAAATGAAAGTATCAAGGAAATTTTAGATCATGAGGTAACACTCTTTCGTCCACCATATGGGGCACAAAATCATATTACAGATACAATTCTACAGCAAAAAAATATGAGAAGTATTTTATGGAATAGAGATCCAGAAGACTGGTATTGGCAGGCACCAACTGCATTGTTAAATTACGTAATAGAAACTGATTCAGATGGTGCAATTTATTTATTCCATGAAAGACCAAATACTGTAGAGGCACTACCATTGATTATTGAATATTTATTAGAAGAAGGTTTAACAATTGTAACCTTAATATAAAACAGTAAAATAGAACCTCTTTTAAAAGCAAACTAAGTAAAACCATTAGTTCAAACAGTAAGTAGTTTACCAATATAATATACTTATATATTATATTTAATAAAGTACAATTAGATATTTTGTTAATATCGATAATAAACCTATAAGATTGAACATAAGATATAGGAAAATAAGGAGGAATGAGTATGTATTACATTGATTGTGATTATGAAAAGGCTTGTAAGATGTATAATACGAGTAAGTGTAATGATTGTATACGAAATAAACATACAACTTCCGATGATTACTTTGCACCACATCAAGGAGAAAAATTTATTCCGTTTAAGTAAATACATAAAGTTATAAACAAGCCCAGCATAAAAAAATGTTGGGCTTGTTTATATAAAGCGTAAAATTCAAATAAATACAATAAACTCGAGACAAAAAGGCCATCTAATGGTCTTTTGTTGTTATATACTTCATTTTTACGAGTTTTTTATTCCATTAATTAAAATTAACATTATTAAGATTTAATTCCATAAGAACATTTTAAAAGTAGGAAAAGAATTCTAACAAAAAATTTAATATAACTATCAGAAAATGAAATTGCTTAACATAAACATAACAATTCATTAACATTCCCTTAACCAAGCCTTCGATAGAAGTCGGTATAATGAGCTTGTGGACAATTAAAACTTCTAAAAAAATTAAGGGGGATGAAGATGAAAAAACTAGTATTGTTTTTAGTCGTAGCATTAACAGCATCAGTAATGCTTATTGGATGTGGAGGAGAAAACACACCAACAGATCAAGGAACAGAAGCTAATGGTTCTGAAACAAATACAGATAGTGGTGTAGATTTTAGCAAATTAGTTCAAGCAAGAGGATCAGATACTATGGTTAATTTAGGTGGAAGATGGGCAGAAGAATTTATGGATGAATACCCAGAAGCACAAATGGCGGTAACTGGCGGGGGATCAGGTACAGGGATTGCAGCAATGATTAACGGAACAATAGACATTGCACTATCTTCTAGGGCAATTAGAGATAAAGAAATTGATGATGCTTCAGCAAATGGTGTTGAAGTTGTTGAGTTTGTAACAGGTAGAGATGGGATTGCAGTAGTAGTAAATAATGATAATCCAGTAGCGGAATTAACAAGGGCAGATATTAAAGCAATTTTTACAGGAGAAAAGACAAATTGGAAAGACTTTGGTGGTAACGACGCAGAAATCACCCTTTATTCCAGAGAATCAAACTCAGGCACTTATGCATTCTTTAAAGAGTTTGTACTTGATGATGAAGAATACGCGACACATTCTAATTTAATGCCATCCACACAAGCAATTGTAGAAGGCGTACAGCAGGACGTTAATGGAATCGGTTATGTAGGATTAGCCTATTTATCAGATCAAGTTCAAGGCGTATCCGTTTCAATGGATGAAAACAGTGAAGCAGTATATCCTTCTTTAGAAACCATTCAAGCAGGGGATTATCCAGTTGCTAGACCACTGTTCTTATACACAGACGGTCAACCAACAGGAGTGGTAGAGTTATTCATGGATTTTGTAATGGGCACACAAGGGCAACATATTGTAGAAGACATTGGATTTATACCAGTAAAATAGTAGGAAAAATGAACAAACCATCGGGTAGAAAAACTACCCGCCTTAATCTTTTTCTATGGGGATAGTTAAAAGATAGGACAAATTTAAAACAGTAGAAAGTAAGTTAGATGTATATAAATTAAAATCAGAGAAGTACTAAGTATCATTGTCTTAGTTCACATATAGAGAGAGGTGTGTTTTATGAAGGAAGCAATAGCAAAAAGAAAACAAATAGAACACAATAAAAACATGAGAAAAGGGATTAAAAATAGAGTTGGGGAGTTTCTAATAGAAAATGTAATTTTTGTGTTAGGCATAACCTCGGTACTAATAGTAGGTTTAATATTTCTATTTCTTATTCGTACAGGTTTACCTTTGTTTAGTACAGTATCACCAAAAGAATTCTTTTTGGGCAAATATTGGTTTCCTGTATCCGTTAATCCACAATATGGAATTGTACCTCTTATTGCAGGTTCGGTGATGGTCACACTGGGAGCTATCCTTATTTCCGTCCCCATAGGTATTGGTTGTGCCATTTTCATATCGGAAATGGCACCGCCAAAAACAAAGACGGTACTAAAGGTTATTATAGAATTTTTATCTGCAATACCCTCAGTGGTACTAGGGTTTTTAGGGATTGTTGTTTTATCTAGCTGGGTTAGAGTGACCTTCTCTCTTTCTTCAGGGTTTACAGTAATAACAGGATCTATTTTAGTGTCATTAATGGCAATACCTACAATTATAAGTATATCTGATGATGCGATCTCTGCACTTCCCGAGGAATATAAAGAAGCATCCCTAGCACTAGGTGCTTCAAAATGGGAAACCATTCGCTATGTACTACTACCTGCTGCATCTTCTGGAATTATTGCTGCAGTTATGTTAGGGATAGGAAGAGCCATTGGAGAGACCATGACGGTTATGATGGTTACTGGAAATGCAGCTCAAATTCCTAATTCCTTTCTTGTTTCCGGAAGAACAATGACAGCAACAATTGCTGCAGAAATGGGAGATACAGTACGTAATGGCACACACTATCATGCCCTATTTGCAGTAGGTTTGGTGCTATTAGCAATGACAACTATAATCAATTTAATAGCCGACTATGTTTTAACAAAATCAAAAAAGGAGGCTAATTAAATGGTTAAATTAAATAAAAAAAATCTAGAAGAAAAAATAGCCTTTATTATTTTAGGCTTAATTACAGCAACAGTTATTGCTATTACACTGACAATTATCGGTTTTATTATATACAAAGGTATTTCAGCAGTAAGCTGGGAGTTCTTAACTGCAATGCCCAGAAGCGGCATGCGTGAAGGCGGGATTTATCCCGCAATAGTTGGGACGCTATATTTAGTTTTTGGAACAATTATAATTGCCCTGCCTTTAGGTATAGGTTCGGCAATATACCTTACAGAGTACGCAAAACAAGGTAAATTAAGCAAAGTTATACGGTTGGCAATATTAAATCTAGCAGGGGTACCTTCTGTTGTATACGGTTTGTTTGGGTTAGGGTTGTTTGTTTTATTTATGAAATTAGGACAGTCACTATTAGCTGGCTCTTTAACCCTAGCTTGCCTAATTTTACCCGTAGTCATAACCGCTTCCGAAGAAGCTTTAAAAAGTGTTCCCAAGAGCTATAGAGAGGCATCCTTAGCCCTAGGAGCAACAAAATGGCAAACGATTCGAAGTGTAGTATTACCCCATGCAATGCCAGGTATTTTAACCGGGGCCATTTTAGGGATCGGAAGAGCCGCAGGAGAGACAGCGCCAATTTTACTAACCGTGGCTGCCTTCTTTTTACCAAGATTACCGAAGTCCGTATTCGATCAAGCAATGGCACTCCCTTACCACCTATACATTATATCAACCCAAGTACCTAATATGCCTGAACAGATAAAGTATGGAACTGCATTAGTGTTGTTGGGGATTGTAGGTATTTTCTTTATAATCGCTACAGTGATACGTATTGCTTTTAAAAGAGGTAAAAGAGCCTAGTAACAGAAAGGGGAAAGCATATGTCAAAAATATCAGTGAATGACTTAAATTTATATTATAGTGAATTTCAAGCTTTGAAAGATATTTCATTAAATATTGATGTAAAAAAAGTCACTGCACTAATTGGACCTTCAGGATGTGGAAAATCAACTTTTCTAAGAACTTTAAATCGTATGAATGATTTAATAGATCATGTAAAAATAAAAGGAGATATTCTATTAGACGAAGAAAATATATATAATGATAGTATTGATGTTGTTGCACTAAGACGAAGGGTAGGGATGGTGTTTCAAAAACCTAATCCATTCCCTAAGTCAGTTTATGAAAATATTGCCTATGGCCCGAAGAGAAATGGTATTAAGAATAAGGGGCAATTAGATGAAATAGTTGAGCAAAGCCTTAAAGAGGCTGCACTTTGGGATGAGGTAAAGGACCGGTTAAATAAATCTGCATTAGCCCTTTCTGGTGGGCAGCAACAAAGACTTTGTATTGCCAGAGCCCTGGCAATGAAGCCGGAGGTTCTACTAATGGATGAGCCGACATCTGCCCTTGACCCTATTGCTACAGCAAAAATAGAAGAGTTGATTTTTGACTTGAAGAAGGACTACACCATTGTGATTGTAACCCACTCCATGCATCAGGCAGCAAGAATCTCAGATAAAACCGCATTTTTCTTAATGGGTGAACTTATTGAATTTGATAACACGCAAAAAATATTTACGACACCTAAAGATCAGAGAACAGAAGATTATGTTACCGGTAGGTTCGGATAATTTTAATGGATGAGGTGAAAATATGAGAAGTCAATATGTCAATGAATTAAAGGAGTTAAATGTTAAGTTACTAGAAATGGGTTCAAGAGTCCAAAATATTATCGAGCTCTCTATACAATCTTTAAGTAATCAAGATTTAGAAGGGGCAAAAAAGGTATATGAACTAGACGATGAAATCGATCAGCTAGAGTTAGAAATAGAAAACCGATGTATGAAATTAATGGCATTGCAACAACCTATAGCAAAACATTTAAGAATGATTGTTACCATCATAAAGATTATTACAGATTTAGAGCGTATGGGGGATCATGCAGTAAACATTGCTAAAATAACCCTAGAAATAGGGCATGAACCCTTAGTCAAACCTTTAATAGATATTCCTAAAATGGCTATATTAACAGAGAAAATGGTACACAAAAGTTTAGACGCATTTACCAAAGAAGATATTGAAATGGCTAAGGAATTAGATGTAGATGATGAAGCGGTTGATGAATTATATGATGCCATTTATGTGGAGCTAACAGAGATGATGAAAGAGGACGCAAGTATTGCCCACCAGGGAACAAAGCTATTATTTGTGGCTAGATTCCTTGAACGTATATCTGACCATGCAACGAATATCGGAGAAAGAATAGTATATATGGTAACCGGTGAGCGTGTTGAATCACATTAGGATTAGATTATAGAGAAAAATACATGATTAAATAGCATATATATATTTGAAAAACCTTTGATCATGTAATGATTAATAGTAGACTTTATCTTGCAATACAACCGGGCTGTTAGCTCGGTTTTTTGCACAGGGAAAGGGGAATAAAATGAGTAAAGACAGAGTTTTAATCGTAGATGATGAAGAACATATTCTTGAACTTATAAAATTTAATTTAGAGCAAAACGGTTATCAAGTAATGACAAAGGAAACTGGGGAAGAATGTTTAGCTTTTTTAGACCAAGAAAGCGTAGATATACTCGTACTAGATCTTATGCTCCCAGGAATAGATGGCATTGAGGTCTGTAAACAAATTAGAAGTAAACCTAATTTAAAAACATTACCTATCATTATGTTAACTGCAAAGGGAGAGGAAACGGATCGTATACTGGGCTTAGAGTTTGGAGCCGACGATTATATGAGTAAGCCCTTTAGTGTAAGGGAATTAATTGCTAGAATGAAAGCTGTTCTTAGAAGAAGTGGTAGCCAACAGCAACAGTTAACAGGACCCCTTCAGGTAGGAGATTTAATTTTAGATGTAGAAAGTCACGAGCTTCGATTAAATGGAGAAGTGATTAAACTTACGATAAAAGAGCATGAGCTTTTAAAAACCTTATTAGAAAACAGAGGCAAGGTCCTATCTAGAAACTTTTTATTGGATAAAATATGGGGATACGCCTACTATGGTGACACTAGAACCGTAGATGTGCATATAAGACAGCTCAGAAAAAAGATAAAGGAAGATGAAAATAGACCCTATATAGAAACAATAAGGGGAGCAGGGTATAAAATTAAGTAGGTGAAAAAGTATGAAACAAAAATTACTTATATTAATTACGGTTGTATTACTTCTTGCCACATTAATGACAGGGGGACTATCCCTTGGGTTAGTTAGAACTGGATACATTAATGAACTAGAGGACAAGCTGTTATCTAATGCTCAATTGATTGATGGATTTATTACACAGTTAGATATCGAGACTAGTAGTATACAACAAATTATAGATGATACAGAGCATAAAATAGATTCAAGAATTACAATTGTAGATACTAATGGAGAAGTGATCGCCGATTCAGAATTTAACAAGGGAGAAATGGAAAACCACATAGATAGACCAGAAATAAAAGGAGCGCTTAAGGGTCATATTGGTAGATCGGAAAGGTATAGCGCTACAATACAAGAAGACATGCTCTATATTGCAATACCCAGTGGAAGGGAAGATGTAGGAGCCATAAGACTCTCAGTAACATTAACAGAAATCGGTAAAATACATCAAAAACTATTAACTTATATTGGATTGGCCATTCTATTGAGTTTAACGATGGCGTTTATCTTAAGTTACCGGTTTTTAAATAAATTTATAGATCCTGTTAAGGAAATGACAGACATATCAAAAAAAATGGCAGAAGGAGAACTTGATCGGAAGGTTCGCATCTATACCAATGATGAGATTGGGATGCTGGGAAAAAACTTTAATAACATGGGAGATAGATTAAAAAATACATTCGATCGTCTTTCCGATAGCAACACAAAGTTTCAAGCATTATTAACCAGTATTATTAATCCAATCATTGCGGTGGATAACCAAAAAAGAGTAATTATATTCAACCATGCTGCAGAGCAACTATTTAATACTACTGAAGAAGAAGCCGTGGGTAAACATATTTTGGAAATTATAAGAAATCATTTTTTAGATAAAGAAATACAAACAATATTTAATGAAAAGATTGAAACACAAATTGAAATTAAATTAAAACATCCAGAAACAAAAGTATTAAAAATATATACAAACTTAATAAAGCTAGAAAATGATCCCACAAAAGTAATTGGAATGGTGGCTTTAATAGAAGATATGACAGAGGTGCGAAGGTTAGAAAAAATTAGATCTGATTTTGCCATTAACGTATCCCATGAACTTAAAACACCCCTGACCTCTATTAAAGGCTTTATAGAGACATTAAAAATGGGTGCCATAGAGGATGAACAAGCAAGGAATCGTTTTTTGGATATTATTGATATAGAAACAGATCGACTGTCTAGATTAATAGAAGATATACTGACATTATCAAAAATCGAGAACTATGAGAAAAAAATACAAAACAAAGCTGCCACAAATGTGGAAAATGCAATTAAAGAAGCCCAGTTAGTTGTGGAGCCACTTGCAGATAGAAAAGAAATTACAATAAAGGTAGAAATCGAAAAAGACCTACCGGAAGTGTACGGAAATAGTGATTGGTTTAAGCAAATGATGATAAATTTAATAGATAATGGGGTCAAATATACCTCAGAAGGTGGAGAAATATCTATAAATGCTTATAAAAAGCACCAATATATCATAATCAGCGTGAGAGATACAGGAATCGGAATTCCAAAAGAAAATTTATCAAGAATATTTGAACGGTTCTACAGAGTGGATAAAGGCAGATCAAGAAAAGTAGGCGGAACAGGCCTTGGGTTAGCCATTGTAAAACATGTAGTATTGTCCTTTAATGGAAAGGTTAAAGTCAACAGTGTTGTAGGCAAGGGAACAGAGTTTGTAGTACAGATTCCCTACGAATAGAGTCGTAGGAAAACATAAGATTGTACAAAAAGTGGTGCCATTATACAAATGACACCACTTTTGTTTTTGTGTATGCTATATGTTATCTATTTGCCAATCAATTGGTTGTCGGTTTATCGAGGTAAGAAATTCATTGGCTTTTGAAAAGGGACGACTTCCGAAAAAACCTCTGTGAGCGGAAAGTGGACTTGGGTGTACAGATTTAATAATGTAGTGATTGGGATTATTTAAAATTTTAATTTTAGACTGCGCATTTTTACCCCATAAAATAAAAACAATTGGTTCTTCTCGCTGGTTTAGTATTTCAATTACTTTGTTAGTAAACTGCTCCCAACCTAAAGTTTTATGGGAATTCGCTTCCCCAGCCCTAACGGTTAGGACTGTATTAAGAAGCAATACCCCTTGATCTGACCATTTCTTTAAATAACCATGGCTTGGTATAGAAAACCCTAAATCACTCTCTAGTTCTTTGTATATATTTTTTAAAGAGGGTGGAGTAGTAACCCCGGGTTTAACAGAAAAACTTAAACCATGGGCTTGGTTTGGACCATGATAAGGATCCTGTCCTAAAATAACCACTTCAACATGCTTATAAGGGGTAAAGTGTAATGCATTAAAGATATCCTCCATATTAGGATAAACAGTGCTTTGATTATATTCTTCTAGTAAATGTTTTTGGAGCTTCTGATAATAATCCTTTTTAAATTCTTCTTCCAGTAATGGTTGCCAATCATTTTGAAATATTTTCACTAGAAACACACCTTTTATAATTTTATAATTAAAGCTTCCTTAGAATAAGTGCGCTTTCTAAGGAAGCTTTTGAATTTTAATTACTTTGTGAAGTTATCAAAATAGCCTTGAATGTATATAATCGGGGTACCTTTATCACCACTACCAGAAGTTAAGTCACAAAGGGAACCAAGAAGGTCTGTTAATCTTCTAGGCGTTGTTCCTTGGGCTTCCATTGCACCAACTAAGTCTTCGTCTTTATTTTTAATATATTCAGAAATTGCATTTTTCAGCTCATCCCCACGAAGATCTTTAAAGTTATTATCCGCAAGATACTTTAGTTTCACTTCATTTGGTGTTCCTTCAAGTCCTTTGGTAAATCCAGGAGAAACCACAGGGTCTGCAAGCTCCCAAATTTTACCTACTGGATCTTTAAAAGCTCCATCACCATAAACCATGACTTCTACAGTTTTACCTGTAAGCTCTTTTAGTTTATTTTGAATATCATTTACTAAAGTAGTACAATCCCTTGGAAAAAGTTTCACACTGTCTTCAGTAGACTTATTAGAACCAAGCAGCCCATAGTCGTCATTGTAACCACTTCCATCCACTGAAGTTGATAGTACATCATCTAAACTATATACTTTTTCTGCACCTTTTGCATTTAATATTCTTTTTGTTCTAAAACGAGTATGAATATCACAAGCTAGTACATTTTTTGTATAATCTAAAATACTTGCAGGATTATTTGAAAAAATAATTTCGCATTCTACACCATATTCTTCAACAAGAGATTTATAGTAATCAACATAGTCTACACCGGTAAAGGTGTGCTTATTGTATCCAAAGTGCTCTCTAAATTGTTTTTCTGTTAAAACATCTGTCCATGGGTTTACCCCTTTTTCATCAAGTAGGTCTAAATCTACTAAATGATTACCAACTTCATCTGAAGGATAGCTTAACATTAAAACAACTTTCTTTACACCTTTAGCAATACCACGTAGGCAGATAGCAAAACGATTACGGCTTAAAATTGGGAAAATAACACCAACAGTATCATCGCCAAATTTTGCTTTCACATCTTTAGCAATTGCATCAATGCTAGCATAATTGCCTTGAGCACGAGCTACTACAGATTCAGTTATACCGATAACATCTTTATCATTAATAGAAAATCCATCCACCTTTGAAGCGTTTAGCACAGTATCTACAACAACATTAGCAATATTATCTCCCTCTTGTATAATTGGAGCACGAAGTCCTCTACTTACTGTTCCTACAACTCTTTCCATTGAGATCTCTCCTTATAAATCATTATTTTCAAAGAAAATATATTATTAAAGACTTTATATTTGAGGAAATTGCATAATTACATTAACCAATTTCCTTCAAAGAAATACGCTTTACTTGTACTATAACCTAAATATATGATATAAGTAAAGTAAATATATATAATACATGACATAAGGAGAGCTTATAATGATTTCTAGATTAAATTTATATAAGATTTTTCATGAAGTAGCAAAGTCTCAAAGTCTATCTAAAGCAGCGAAAGCACTATATATGACCCAGCCCGCTATAAGTCAAAGTATAAAGCAGCTTGAGGAGGAATTAGGCAGCCGACTATTCACCAGAACGTCTAAGGGAGTTACATTAACAAATGAAGGTATTATTTTATTTGAACATATTAGCGTCGCGATTAATTTAATTAATGTTGGAGAGAAAAAGCTAGAAGAGTCTCAAAAGTTACTTTTAGGAGAATTAAAAATCGGCGTAGGAGATACCATATCAAAATATTTTTTGTTGCCTTATTTAGAAAAATTCAATAAGGAATTTCCAAATATTAAATTTAAAATTATAAACCGTACAACACCAGAGCTTTGTCAATTATTAAAGTCAGGAGATATAGATATTGCAATATGTAACTTACCAATACAAGATAGTGCCTTTGAAGTTAAAAAGTGCATAGAAATAGAAGATATTTTTGTCTGTGGGCAAGCAGACTCAAAAACCTTGTTATCTACACCAATTAGTTTTGAAGCACTAACAGAACTACCCTTAATACTACTAGAGCCCATGTCTAACTCCAGGCGATATGTTGAAAAGTATTTGTTGTCAAAGGGTGTTAAAATTGAACCTGAAATTGAATTAGGGTCCCATGATCTATTATTAGAATTTGCAAAAATTAATTTGGGCATTGCCTGTGTGACCAAAGAATTCTCTAAAGAGTTTCTGAATAATCAGCTTGTTTACGAAGTGCCATTAATCGCGCCAATCCCTAAAAGAAGCATAGGATATTGTTTTTTAAAAAGCGTTTCGTTATCACCTGCTGCGACCAAATTTATTGAAATATTAGAGGATTAAAGTAAACGAAGGGACTTCTTTTTGTTAATAATGTCACACACCAAATTACCTAAAATTGGCTAAATTTAAATGCTTTGAACATAATGCAATCCCCCTTTTTATAGGCTATACTTAACTTAACATAGTATTTTAGGAAATTGCATACTTACTTTAGTAAAATCAATTTTAGTAAAGGCATTTTCCTCAAAAAACTTCATAAAGGGGGAAATTTAATGGCTAAAAGGCTAGCCTGCGTCTTTTTTGTTATGGCATTTTTGTACACCTTTACAATACAACCAGAGGCCTTGGGTAACGACAGGATTGCAGAAAAAGCCGCAGGGTATGTCGGACAAAGTAATAGAGGGTATATCACTTCTGAATTCGTACAATACATATTCGTAGAATATGGAGATGTACAGCTGCCTAGATTTGCATCTCAGCAGTTAGAATTAGGACAACCTGTTAACAGGAGAGATCTAAAGCCTGGAGATGTCGTGTTCTTTCAAGGTAGTGGTTTGATGTCTGGGATATACCAAGGACAGGGGGACTTTGTAATTGTAACTAGTTCTGGTATTGCAGAAAGAAATCTTAATACCAGTGATTACTGGTCTTCAGCATATATAGGGGCCAGGAGGTTAGATGCAAGTAATATTGTGCTCCAAAATGCAATAGATGCCATTGGAAAAAGGCACAATGGGCAGTTAACTTCTGAATGGGTACAAAACTTGTTTAATGAAAGCATAGGTTTTGCTATGCCCAAGTATGCACCCCAGCAGTGGCAAATGGGCCAAAGTATAAGTAGAAGCGAACTAAATCCGGGAGATGTGGTGTTTTTTCAAGGCACTGGAATGATGTCCGGCGTTTATATTGGTAGTGACAATTTTGCAATTGTAACCAGTGATGGCATCGCCCAGCGGAATCTTAAAACCAGTCAGTACTGGTCTTCTAGGTACGTAGGGGCAAGAAGGTATCCCATTAACAATGTTGTAGTGGACCAGGCATTAAGCTATGTAGGGTCCAGTAATAGAGGTTTACTTACATCAGAACTGGTTCAAAAAGTATTTGAGCAAAGTAGAGGTATTTATTTGCCCACCTTTGCATCTGATCAGTGGGAACTGGGTAAGTCAGTACATCAACGAGATCGTTTGCCAGGAGATGTCGTATTCTTTCAAGGCAGTGGCATGATGTCAGGGATTTATGTAGGAAATGATAAATTTGTCATCGTTACGAGTAACGGGATTACGGAAAGAAACCTTAAAACTAGTGATTACTGGTCTTCGGCGTATGTAGGTACTAGAAGGTTTAATATGCAAAGTGAAGTAATAGAAAAGGCATTAGGGTATCTAGGTGAGGGTAGTCAGAACCTAATTACCTCTGAGCTAGTACAAAGGGTATTTAAAGAAAGTAGAGGAATTAACCTGCCAAAGTATGCTTCTCAACAATTTCTACTAGGGGAAGATACAAGCAAAAGCAGACAACCAGGGGATGTTGTTTTCTTCCAAGGAAGCGGTATGATGTCAGGTATTTATAAAGGGGAAGGCAACTTCATTATCGTTACAAGTACCGGCATAACAGCGCGTAATATGTATACTAGTGATTACTGGTCGAGTGCATACAGAGGTGCTAGGCGATATAAGAATCCTTCCGCTTTAGATATAACCCATGATCCGAAAAAAGTGGTTTTACCAGAGCCATTTACAAGAGAATTAAAGAGAGAAGACACAGGCGAGGATGTTAAATTACTACAGACTATGTTAAATAAAGCTGACTTTTTTGTAGTGAGCAATCCAACTACCTACTTTGGACCGGCTACAGAAAGTACTTTGAGGGATTTTCAAAGACACTATGGACTAAAAGCAGATGGCATTGCAAATATAGAAACCTTAAATAAACTAACGGATATAAACAATGCATTAGGGATAAAAGCTTTTAGGTTTACAGGTCGAGGATGGGGACACGCAGTAGGAATGACCCAGTATGGAGCAAGAGGCATGGCAGAAGCAGGCTATAATTACAAACAAATCCTTCAATATTACTATACTGGTGTACAAATTTCAACTAGAGATACATCTAATAGAGATATTAGAGTTGCATTATCACTAGATAGACCGAGATTAACAGTAAGAAGTTTGAGAGAATATCGTTTTATTGATACGGTAACAGGGGAAACAGTACTTACTGTGGCACCAGGGGTAGAAACAGCAATAACATATTCAAACGACAACTTTGTTTTAACAGCAAATGGACAAACTCACACAAATAAAAATCCTTTAAGGGTTGTAGGGGATGATAATTCAGTATTACAGCATAAAGGACTTGAATACTTTGGAACATTTGAAATTTCAAGATCCAATAAACGGGATAGTAGTGGAACAGAGCTACTTGACTTGATAAATATCTTAAATATCGAAACCTATTTAAGAGGGGTTGTCCCTGGTGAGATTTATGTGACATGGCCAATGGATACCATCAAGGCCCAGACTTTAGCAGCTAGAACCTATGCATTAAGACATATAAATAGCAGCAGAAAATATGATGTATGTGATACGGTTATGAGTCAAGTATACAAAGGCGTTTCCATAGACAATGAAAGAACGAATACAGCAATACAAGAAACAAGGGGAGAAGTGATCGTGCATAATAACCTGCTTATTGATGCAGTTTACTCTGCCTCCGCCGGCGGTCATACCATTGATGCTGCGGATATTTGGGGAGGAAATATTCCTTATCTAATCGGAAAGCCAGACCCATATGACACATCTCAGTTTTCTAGGAACTGGTGGACATATGAAATTACAACAGAGGATCTATCAAAACTATTTACAGAAGTTGGACAAGTAGAAGGAATAAGAATAGATCAGATGAAAAATGAACGACCAACAAGGATTCGGGTAATAGGAGATAAAGGGGAAGTTACCCTATCTGGATATGCTTTTAGAAGCCGGATTGGAAATAACCATATGCGATCATCTATTTTTGAATTTGAAGAAATAAGATAGAGATAAAGATAAAAAAGTATATCTACAATAAAATGGACACCTTTAAAGGTGTCCATTTTTTTATCTTTGTGAATAAAACTCAACAACGAGTTGATCGTTAACTTCAATAGGAACTTCTTCCCTTAAAGGAAGTTTAACAAATTTACCAAAGAGTTTCTCTACATCCTTTTCAATATAAGAAAACTGAGATTCTCCAGATTCAGTAAAGTTCTTCACATACTTATCTATGTTCTTTGACTTATCTCTTAAGGTAATTACATCCCCAACTTTCAAAGAATAAGAAGGAATATCAACCTTGTCACCATTAACAAGTATATGGCCGTGATTTACCATTTGTCTTGCCTCACGAATAGATAAGCCAAAGCCCATTCTATAAACCATATTATCTAGTCGACGCTCTAACTTTTGTACAATTACATCCCCTGTAATCCCTGGAGATTTCATTGCATCCTTTACATATCTAATAAATTGCTTTTCTAATACACCATAGTAGGCTCTTAGTTTTTGTTTTTCTAACAACTGCATACCATAGTTTGAAAGTTTTTTACTTCCTCTGTAAAAGTTTGCACCTGCACGATTCATCGCTTTAGGGTGTCCATAGATATTTACCCCTAGTCTACGACTTAACTTAAATCTTGGTTCCATCATTTTTGCCAAAAATTTTACCTCCATTATTAAATAAATTTAATGATAGTAGCTGCCGCGGTAAAATTTATATTAATAATAGTATATCATAATATTTAATTATTGAAAACAATTATCAATTAGTTAGGTATAAATTACCAGAATTATATTGTCTATTTATTAACAATAATTATCATATTTTGGTAAAATAGGAAAGTAATAAATATAAAAATAATATATGGTAAAAATGGGGAGTAGAGAAGTTGAAAGAAAATAAGCTTATTGTAATGATATTTATAATAACAATCGTTATTTCAGGATGCAATATACAAGAAAAAAGCATGACAAGTGAAGTCCAGAGTAATGATGGTCAGGCTATTGAGCCCATGGAAAAGCAATTAGAAATGATTCAATTAGAGGAAGAAGAATCGATTGATATTAAAAAGTTAGAAAGTGAAGAAATAAAAAAAAGCCATAATAAGAAGGAAGTCATCTTAGATATAGATGGAAATGAAAAAACAGAAAAAAAGGATAACATTACTGATGAAGAAGTAGAAAAAGTAGTAAATGAAGAAGGTACTAAATCCGATGATCTCCACTATAAAAACAGGGAGAATATGCAAGGCACTTATACGCAATCAAAATCAGAAATAACGAATCCTGTGGTAAAAAAGGCAGTGAATTTATTAGGTGCACCCTATAAACACGGAGGAAATTCATTAACTGAAGGATTTAACACAATTAATTTTGTGAGGCATGTTCATAAAGAGGCTTATGGGATTCATTTAACAAGAATAAGCCAACGATTATTTGAAAAGGGTATTCCCGTTGCCCGTAGCGACCTATCCCCTGGTGACATCCTATTTTTTCAAGGTGAAAGTTTAATGCCCGGCATTTATAAAGAAGAGGACGACTTTATTGTTCAAACAACAAGTGGGGTACAAGTGGTTAATTTAAAAGAAAGTAAATATTGGGCACCAAGATATGTTGGGGCCAGACGATTGACAGAAAAAGATTTCTTTTATCTAAATCCAAATAACTTTAGTAATCATAGCAATCCGGTTATAAGAGAAGCGATTAAGTATATAGGTACGCCCTATGTATTAACCGGTGAAAGTCTATCAGGATTTGACTGCTCCTTCTTAGTTCAAATGACCTTTGAAAATGCGTTGAAAGTGTACCTTCCTCGGATTACATACAACCAGTGGGAAGTTGGACAAACTATAGATTACAGCAATATTCGTCCTGGGGATGTAATATATTTTTCAGGCACCTGGCAGGACGGTATTTCTCACACAGGAATATACTTAGGCGATAATTATATGATTCATGCCAGTGGAGATGAGAGAGAAACAACAATTTCTTATTTATGTTCCTATTGGATGGACAAATTTACTGGAGTAAAGCGATTTGATGCCATGAGCATTAGATTAGATCATCCTATAGTTGCAGAAGCATATAAACATTTAGGAGCGCCCTATTTGATCGGTGGAAATAATAATAATGGATTTAATACATCCGGTTTTGTGCAGTACGTTATGAAACAAAGTGTAGGAATAGAGCTACCAAGAACAGCAGCAAAGCAGTGGGAAAAGGGTATTGAAATTGAAAAAACTGAAATTAAAATAGGGGATACATTGTTCTTTAAAGGAGATTCAGGACTATTATTACCAGGCATATATATTGACAATGATCAATTTATTGTTGTGACAGAAAGTACAGGAGTAGAAATACGAGATTTATATAATAGTCCCTACTGGACACCTCGTTTTATTGGTGCAAGAAGACATTACTAAGATACATAACAAAAGGACAACAGTTTTTAAAGTAAAAACTGTTGTCCTTTTGTTGTTTTTATAACGAAATGGCATAATCACATAATTAGAGGCGCCCTCATTTGTTGACTTGCATTATTGTATTTATGAGAAAACAAGAAGTAGACAAATCCGAAGCAAGGAAGGTTTATTTTATATTTTATTAATATAATCCTAGTTTTTTTGCATTATCAACAAACAAATCAGCAATCCCTTCGTGCTCAGGACCAGGAAAATTTCTTAAGACTACCCGCTCTTGTTCACTAAGTGCTTGTATTGCCTCACCTTGAGGGTTGTGGTAGTTATCAATAATTAAGTCATGATCCATAGTAGCAAGTTCACCGATTCTAGCAGGGCTAAGATCATCAGCACTAAAAACAGCTGCAATTTCGTAACCAAGAGACTCTGCAAAAGCCGCCATATGGGTATGTACTAAAACCTTTGTATCTTTTATATTTTGTTCAATAGCCTTTTCTTGAATCATTTCTAGTTCAATGGAAAACTGATTTAACCAAGCTTCTTGTATCATATCCGTGCCTAAATATTCAGCTATTAATTGGGTTTGTTCATTTAAGTTATCAAATGTATTAGTAGTACTGATACGAATGATTTTATCCTGGGGAATATCATTTGCCTCAATTATTTTGTTCATGAAGGGCTCATAACCACCAAAGATAATCCAGTCTGCATCTTGTACTTTTTGAATATCACTTGGTTTAAAGTCATACTCTGGGGGATGTCTTAACTCCACTGGTGCAAGGGTAACAACATCTGTAGCTCCCGCCGCTTCAGCGATAGCAGCTGTCCAACTGGTAGATGCTACAATTAAAGGGGGGTCTATTTGTCCTGTATTTGAACCACCTGAAACCTCAGGATCTGAAGGGGTGCATCCTACAAAAATAGAAGAAAACATTATAAAAATCAATAAAACAGATAAGAATTTAAGCTTTTTCATTTTCAAGCCTCCAAAAATATATTATATTGTAAAACTTATAAGAAAGTTAACTTTACATTTTAAACTTCGTTTCATGTAAAACAGTCAGTTATTTAGTGTGACAGCTGATTTTATGCTTGTCATTCCTCTCTGTGTAAGCGACTGACACAAAACTTCTCTTTGGTCATCTGCTTATGAGCGCTAGCGAAGAATCTCAAGACCCTAAAGTCAAACCCGAGATCCTTCGTTTTACTCAGGATGACAGTCAAACCCGAGATCCTTGATTTTACTCAGGATGACAGTCAAACCCGAGATCCTTGATTTTACTCAGGATGACAGTCAAACCCAATTAAATGATGCTTACACGCAAGTGGTTATATCGAATCAGCCACACTATTAGTAACTACGTTTAAAAAACTGACTAACTAGCAAAATTAACACTCCTGTAAGGGTAATAGTAACCCCAGTAGGAAAATCAAAAGACATGGAAAATAGCAATCCACCTGTAGTTGTAATTACACCGAACAAAGAAGTCAGGACAATTAATTGCTTAAAGCTTTTTGCAATACCCATTGCAGCCATTGCAGAAAGCAAAACTAGGGCATCTATGAGTAGTGCCCCTACAATTCGCATCGCAACACCTACGGACAACCCAGTTAAAAAGAGGAGACCATTCCTTATTTTTTTTGCAGGAACCCCCAGCCACTCAGCCTGTTCTGCATCGTAAAAAACCAGTTGGATCTCTCTAAAAAACACAATGAACGTTAATACAATGACAACACATAGAGCGATAATAAAATATAAATCATTTCGTGTAAGGGTGATAATGCTACCAGTAAACAATGAAAAAACGTCTAATGCTGGAACACCAGTACGATAAAAAATAAGAAAAGCTAGGGCCATGGTACCGGTCATAAAAAAAGCGCCAATTAATCCAGTATCAAGCTTAAGCTTATCGGATAAAGGACCAAAAAATAAGGATCCTATGGCAATGGATGTTATAGCAGCAGTTAAAGGGTTGGCACCAAAAGCTAATCCAATTGCTCCTCCAAGCAAACCAAAATGCATTAATGCAAAACGTATCGTTGTCATATTAAAAACCACAATGACAATGCCCAGTAAAGAGAGGCAAGCGCCGGTTAATATAGCAGCTAATAAAGCCCGTTGAAATATCGGTACGGATAAAAGTTCAAATACACTCATTTACGCACCCCTTTCCCCGTAAATCTGTCCCATGCGAAGATGAACTGCCCGATCACTTACTTCCTCTGCATGTACGTGGTCATGGCTAATCATAACAATAGAAAGATTATATTTTTGACGGGCGCTATAAATAGTATCATCCAGTTGGTCCCGGGATGTCATGTCAAGATGGGTGTTCGGCTCATCTAATAACAATATCTTAGGGTTTCTAACTAAGGCTCTTGCAATATTTAACCGTTGTTGTTGCCCGCCGGATAAAGTTCTACAATCCTGATGCATCATATGGTCTAACTTCACTAAATTAAGCATCTCCTCAACAATTTCAAAATCATCCTTTGAAGGACGCTTTAAATATTTGAAAGAAGTGCCCCACCTCCCCAGCAAAACAGCATCAAAAACAGAAATGGGAAAGCGGCTAGCGTGATGTCTTTGAGGTACATAACCAATTTGAGTACGTAACCAAGTCTTGTCCTTTGTGTTTGTAACATCTTTTCCTAAAATATGTATTGAGCCACTCCTTGTAGGGAGCAGTTGCAAAATGCCTTTAAACAATGTGGTTTTACCTGCGCCATTTTCACCAAAAATAGATAAAAATTCTCCTTCAAATATTTTCAAATCAATATCTTTTAAAACTTCATGATTTCCATATCCTAAACTTACTTTATTTAAATCTATAACATATTGATTACTCATATAAAAGCCCTTTCCTACGAAATTTAAGGCACTTGCTATAGTATATCAAATAGAGGATTGCATTGTAAATAAACAGCATTAGACAACGAGAAATTCATAAAACATAGGCAGGATCCTTTTACTTGAGGAAATTGCATAATACATCACTAATTTTAAAAATAACTTTGAAAATATTACCTGAGGATGCACCTCATTTGTTGAATGCATCTTTGTACTCTTAACAACAAACAAGTCAACAAATTCGAAGCAGAGAAGGTATTTATCGATTCCTTTTAACTTTATTGCGCCTTATTTTTCTATTGCCTTTAATTTTTTTCTTTGAAATATAAACTTTTGGCTTTTTAGACAGAGTTTTTGCCTGATTTTTTACTTTCTTTTTTGGAATATGAATAATTCTGTTGTCACTTTGGTCTTTTTTTACTTTTAGTTGTGTAGGATCTGCTTGAAGGGTTAACCCTCCTCCCAGTTTTAAGAGTTCTTTAAGGGAAGTATCTTCCTGGACGCGATATACTCCCGGTTCATACACTTCTCCATCAAGACTAATTGCAACTTCATCTGCTACATCATCAGTATTGTTAAGTTTTCCTTCATCATAAAATAACTTAGCAAGGATTTGTTTAAAATTAATTGCATGGAAAGGCCACCAATTATATTTTCCTAATAAAGTAGCTGTTGCTGGTATAAAAATAGGAAGTAAAATGCAAACATAAAATACTAACCCTACAATGATCCAGGTTCCAATTTGTAGTAGAGATAAAATTCCTGATAACATCATTGCTGCAAAGCTGGAAGCTAATATAGTGGCAGCAGAAAAAACCGCACCTCCAACTTTTTTCATAGCGGTGATCATCGCCTCTTTTATCCTATCAGGAGTAGGATCTGTTTCCAGTTGACTGATCTCTTCAGAAAAACGTTCTAATAAAAAAATTGAATAATCAACACCCATTGACATGAGCATGACAAAAGCAAAGAAGGGTACAGACCACATAATACCAGGATAACCTAAAATATTGATAAAGATTATTTCAACAATAGCTTGTGAAGCAATGTATGCCAAAGCTAAAGAAGCCATAGTGTAAATTGGCATAATAAAGGATTTAAACAAAATTGAGAGCACAATAAAAATACCAATTAACATGTAAATAGCTGTTCTAAAAAAATCTGTACTAGACATATTTTTCAAATCTCTATTTTGGCTAGATACGCCACCTATGGCATAATGAACATCCTCATAAGAAGTATCCTTTAGCGTGAATTGAGTGATCTCTTCTATTTCGTCAACAATCTGCATCGCCCTGTCACCATAAGGGTTTGTATCACTGATTACTTGTAGTATTGTTACATTATTATTAGGCGTACCATAGGTATCCCAAGCGTCAGAAAATGAATCCTCATATAATTTTTCTGGGATAAAAAAGCCTTGCAATATGTTTTCTTCTTGGTTTGAAATTTCAACAAGTAATGACTTCATTTCTTCAAGCCCTGTATGCAATTCTACTAACCCTTCATCTAATTCCTTAAGGCCATCTAACAATGCTTCCATACCCCTAAGTAAAGCACTGTATTGTTCCAGTAATTGTTTTTGACCATTAACAATCTCAGCAAGTCCATGGCTTAGCTCTCTAGAACCCTTTTCTAAATCATTTAAACCTTGTGAAACCTCATTTAATCCAAAAAGTAATTCATTCATATCAGCTACTGCATTTTCTAATCGATCTGTAACCGGGTCAAATAAGAAAATACTACGATCGATAATATTATCAGAAATAGTAGAAATAACAGCATCTATATCTTCTAAGGCCTGCATATATCCTTTAACTTGGTTTTGTGTACTAGAGACTTCATTTCTAATTTGTCCAATCCCCTGGTTGGTCTCACGAATACCTTGGTTAAGGGCTTGGGCACCACTTTGAGATTGCCTAGTAGCTGCAAGTAGTTGTTCTATTGCCTGCTCACCCTCAATCATATCCTCCATGGATTCATCTAAGGCTTTAATCATTTCTTGCGTACCATTTCTCATTTCTTCAATGCCTTTTATAGCTTCTCTTACTTCATCAGATGCCTCGCCTGCTTGGTATGGAATGGTTAGTTCCTTTATTTTTTCCCCTTCAGGTCGTGTAATCGATCGGACTTCTGTTACATCATCGATTTTTAGTAGGTTATTAGATAGTTTTTCTATGTAAAATACCCGTTCGGAATGATCCCAAGCTGCATCCTCCACTTCAATGGTCAAAGAAGCATAGAAAAAAGCGCCTTGGCCAAAGGCCTCCTCAATTAAATTAAATGCTTTAACTGAGTCGTAATCCTCATTGAGTTCATCTAAAGAATGAAAGGAACGTTCATTGTCAAAGGAAATAAAAAGAGGAACAATAATAATAAATAAAAGTAGCAAACCAATAAAGGGTTTAGTGGTTGAAAAAGTCCCTAAATGACCCCAAAATTTATTGTTGTTCTTTTTTTTCTCAATTTTTGATGGCCAAAATATCTTTGTTCCAAATAATTTCATGATAAACGGAACCCAGACCCAAATACCTATAATTAATACAATTACAGCAACAGCAACGCCCACACCAGATTGGTACAAGTTAAAATCAGCTAAACCAATAGCTAGAAAACCAACAAAACCAGTTATCGCACTAGATAATACAGCCCCCCGGGTCTTTTTAAAAGTATCTTTTACTGTTTGATCGTTGTCACTTCCCTGGGCTAATTCTTCCTCGTATCGCTTCATTAGTAAAATAACGTAATCTGTTCCAATCGCAAAAGTAACCGTTAAAATAAAAACCGGAGTAAAATTTGAAACCGGGAAACTTAGGTGTTCAATAAGCAAAGAAACAATGGATATGCTCAGAAAATAGGACGCGCCTAAAGTGACTAAAGGAACAAAAGGAGCCACCGGGGAACGAAATACCCATAGTAACACTAAATAGACTAAACCGACTGTTAAATACTCGATAATACCCAATCTTTCTTCCGTTGTGGTAAGGACATCGTCCTCAATAATAGAAGCACCAGTTATGTAGTGATCTAAACCCTCAACCTCGGTTTTTTCTTCTAATTCCTCTCGGATAAAAGAAATTTCCGCGGTTGTCATGTCAACTTCAATAACAGCTATCAAAATATGCTCAGCATCATCTAATAATAATGCTTTTTCAGATGCGCCATCAAAGGGAGATATAATGTTTTCAATTTCAATGTCTCCTGGGTTATTAAGGAGTGCTTTAAGTTGATCTTGTATTTTTTCTTCATAAGATTTAATCCCATTCTCTGAATCTTTATATACAAGCAATATTTCTTCCCCAGTAAAGCCATCGTTTTCTTCTAAAAGACGCTGTGCAATTTCTGTAGGATAATGTTCAGGTACTTCAAGTTGTCCGTGCCTTCTAACTAAAGTATCAATGTCAGTTGATACAAATCTTAGAACAAAAGATATAAGAATCCAAAGAATAACAAAACCATATAAACGTATTTTTTGAGATTTCATGGGAGTATTTCCTCCTAAAGAATATAAAGGCGCATCTTTTAAAATCCGTAATTAATATAAAACATATTAAAAAAGATACTACTAAATTTAATTATGCAATTTCCCCAACAATATAACTTCAAGCTAAATATGTAATTATTCCATATTATATTTTTACGCTTTTTTAAATTGCCTCAAACATTTTCATGATCGTTAATAAAAAGAATGCAAATAAAATGGAAAAATAAACATAGAAAGGAAATAATTAAACAAGCTTGAAACGCTTAAACTTACTAATTGCACAGTGTTTATATGGTATAATTTTTGTAACATTAGGAATTATTTTCTTTGGATGTACAGCAAAAATTAATAGTGACTAGGAGTGGGAAAATGAAGCGTTTTAAAATCTACTTAGGATTAAGTATAGTGGTACTAGGGGTAATATCTACATCTTTTTTATCCCAAGGAGCAGTGAAATATTCACTAGAAGGAATAGACAGAGTTGCCTTAGAGCTAATCGGAAGTCCTTTTAATTTTGGGCACCGATCACCAAAGCAGGGTTTTGATTCAGCCAGCTTGGTTCAATATGTATATGAGGATTTTGGCGTATATCTTCCCCGTCGTTCAGAAGAACAGTGGGAAATGGGCAAAACAGTTCATCAAAACGATATAAAAACCGGGGATGTATTATTCTTTCAAGGAAGAAGCTCCTTAATACCAGGAATATACATAGAGGGAAGCGATTTTGTAGTTGTAACTTCTTCTGGTGTTGCAATAAGGGATTTTGAAACAGACCCATATTGGAATCCTAGATATGTAGGTGCAAAGCGGTATAAAAGTCTGTTACCTGAATTAAACCCAATCGCAAAAAAAGCGATTCGTCTCCTCGGGACAGATTATAAACAAGGTGGAAATGATTTAGATGGGTTTAATCACTCAGGCCTTATACAATATATTTTTGAAGAAATAAAAGAGGTAGACTTTCCAAGAACAGCAAGAGAACAGTGGGAATTAGGTCAAGCAATAGAATTACAAGAAGTTAAGTCTGGAGATGTTTTATTTTTTCAAGGAAGTAGTACACTTTTACCAGGTATCTACACAGATCATGGAAACTTTATTGTTGTAACAAGCAATGGGGTATCTCAGATTGATCTAGATAGTAGCGTTTATTGGAAACCAAGGCTTGTAGGAGCCAGAAGGTTTGATGAAACAACATTTAATCAAGTGGAAATTGATAATCCAGCTGTTAAAAAAGCACTTAGTTTACTAGGGAATCCTTATAATTTAAATGGAACAACACCTGACGAAGGCTTTAATACTACCCTTTTTGTACGTTATGTCTTTGAAGAGGCCTTAGGGATACAACTTTCCGTTTTTGCAGACAGAATGTACGAGGTTGGGGAGCCTATTGCAAAAGAAAACCTTGAACAAGGAGATATTGTGTTTTTCCAAGGAAGTAGTTTAATCCCCGGCATATATAAAGGCAATGGGATTTTCATTGTACAAACAACAATAGGAGTAGAAGAAAGGAATTTACACAGTAGTCCTTATTGGGCACCAAGATATGTAGGTGCAAAAAGACTTACTGATGCAGACATATATTACATGAATCCTGAAAACTTTTTGAATCACGAACACTTAGCCGTTCGGGAATCCATGAAATATATTGGCACCCCCTATCTTTTAACCGGTGATACATCCGAGGGCTTTGATTGCTCTTGGTTAGTACAAACATCATTTAGAGATGGATTAAATGTATATTTGCCCCGTATTACTTACAACCAATGGGAAGTGGGAGAAACAGTAGATTTTAATAATAGACAACCGGGAGATGTCATCTATTTCTCAGGTACATGGCAAGAGGGTATTTCCCACGCAGGAATTTATCTAGGAAACAATTACATGATCCATGCAACCGGAGACGAAGGGTTAACAACCATCTCTTACTTAGGGGAATATTGGATGGAGCATTATACAGGAGTTAAACGCTTTGACGCCCTTAGTCTAAGATTAGATAATCCGGTAGTGGAGGAAGCCTATAAAAATTTAGGAGTATCCTATTTAGCCGGAGGAAACACAGAAGCTGGCTTTGATTATTCTGGATTTTTACAGTATATAATAAAACAAAGTTTAAATATTGATTTGCCAAGATATGCTTCACAGCAGTGGACCATAGGTAAAGAAATAGAAAAAGAAGATTTAGAAATTGGGGATGCCCTGTTCTTTGAAGGAGACAGTGGCGTGTTATTGCCAGGGGTATATATCGGTAGTAGACAATTTATTATTGTAACTGGATTTGAAGGCGTAGCTATAAGGGATTTAGATAACAGTCCCTATTGGACACCAAGGTATGTAGGGGCAAGACGATATGAAAGCGTTAATCATAACAATGCTGCAGTATTAAAAGCACAAGAATACTTAGGGACGACGCTGCAAGGATATACTACCGCCCAATTCGTAGAGAGAGTATACAGTGAGGCTTTGGACATGCAGCTTCCTAGAAGTGCTTATGAGCAATGGGAAAGTGGTCAAAATGTGCCTATAGAAGCTTTAGAATCCGGAGACTTAGTCTTGTTTGGAACTGATGCCACGACACCAACGATGTCCGGTATTTATGTAGGCGAAGGCGCTTTTATCATACTAACAAGCAGTGGCGTAGCAGAAAGAAACTTAAACTTCCATGATTATTGGATGGATCGATTCTTAGGAGCAAGACGATTTACAACGAGTCTATAGATATTTGGAATCAAAAAGCCGAAGCAAAAGCTTCGGCTTAATTTTTTTCAACTAGATTTCCCCAATATCTTTTCGGCATATTTTTTTGCTGGAGTTTTAGATTTTGCTTTTCTTTAATAGAAATACTATCAAAATAATTTTTCCATAGGGATTGAAACAATACTTCCTGGTCACTTAAGGGAACATCTTTTTCAACTTTAAATTCACTAGTGTACCATTCACTATTACTGTAAATTACAGCAACTGCACGATCTACATCATGAATAACCCACCGTTCCCCAGATAGCCTTTTAGAAAAATGGGGTGCCAATAAACTTAAAACATTGTATTTAGGTTGGATTTTTGCATATAAAATGCCTTTGTCTAATTCTATAAAACGAGTTAACCCTAACATCCGATGTCTTTCACGACTTACCTTTTTACTCAGGTTATGAATGAATAGCACCGTATCATTAGAGAGCATTCGATCTATATCTTTTCCGGTTTTAAACCCTAATTTTATATAATTTAAAATAAATTTTTCCCGATTAAGCTGCTCAGATAAAAAGGCATAATATATATGATTCAAAGCATCTTTAGAAAATTTATCCCTAATTGCTTCGTACACTTTTTGTGCCTTCTTTTCATCGGTTTTAATCACTGTATAGTTAGCTAAAAAGTCCTCTTGAGACGCCTCTTGCATAATTTTATCCGGAACTTCTTTATTATAGTAACTATCGTATGTTAAAGTAAGCAGACCATCAAAGCTCCCATCATAAATGTAAATAAGCATTAAAATTCCCCCGTTACTTTACTACCTAATTCTTTTTTCATTATAGTTTCAGGATAAAGATCAAAAATCGATAATTGCTCAGTATGGTTCTGTGGTTTTTCAATAAGTAAATTTCTGATAATGTTTGGTTCAAAAATAATCCCACCATAATATTTACCTTTGCAGGTTATAAAATATTTCGCTCTCTTTAGTACAACACCCATCTTTTTTAAATCCATATAATCAAGCTTTGTCATTCGTCTTGCAGCAACAATTTTCATAGCAGATCGAATACCAATACCCGGGACCCTAACTAATTCCTTATAATCCACTTTGTTAACTTCTAGTGGAAATAGATGAATATTTTCCAAAGCCCAAAAGCACTTCGGGTCTAAATGAAGGTCAAAGTTGGGGTTAGATTCACTTAAAAGTTCCTCTGCATGAAAACCGTAAAAACGAAGAAGCCAATCCGCCTGATAAAGTCGATGTTCCCTTAGAAAAGGGGGCTTTGTTTGTATACTAGGCAACCGATTATTTTCAACAACCGGTATATAAGCAGAATAGTAAACCCGTTTCATTGTAAATTTATTGTATAAGCCTTCCGAGAGTTTTAGTATATTTAAATCAGCTTCAGGACTGGCTCCAACAATCAGCTGTGTGGTTTGCCCTGCAGGCAAAAACATAGGTGCTTTTTTATAACTTTTCTTTTCTTCTTTGTTTATTGTAATACCATGCTTTATTAAAGCCATAGGCTTAATAATATTTTCCTTTTTCTTTTGTGGGGCTAGGGCCTGTAGGCTTGTCTCTGAAGGGACTTCAATATTCACACTCATACGATCTACATAAAGTCCCGCCTGATGAATTAACTTAGGATCAGCCCCGGGTATACCCTTTAAATGAATATAGCCATTAAAATTTTGTTCTCTTAACAAACGTACGGTTTTAATTAATAGCTCCATAGTGTAATCCGGATCTTTGAAAACAGCAGAACTCAAAAATAGCCCTTCAATATAGTTTCTTTTATAAAAATTAATCGTTAAATTAGCAACCTCCTCCGGGGTGAAGGTCGCTCTTTCAACATCACTCGTTATTTTATTGGTGCAATAAGTACAATCGTAAACACATTCATTCGAAAAAAGTATTTTTAGTAATGAAATACATCGACCGTCCTCAGACCAAGAATGACAAATACCACTAGACGCTGCATTTCCTAAACCAGTAGCGTTATTTTTACGGTTACTTCCACTGGATGAACAGGACACATCATATTTAGCAGCTGCGGATAATATATTTAATTTTGATGTAATATCCATATCAACACCTCTAACAACTATTTTACCACGAAGTAAGGAATTTTACCAAACATATGTTCGCGAGTTTACACCTTAAGAAAAATTTAAAATATCTTTAACTTGCCTTAACAATTATTAATGGAATCCTGTGGTAAAATTTAGTTATTGAACTATAAAGTTGTTTTGTTACAGTGTGTTGTACTTAAGTCATAAGGATTAGAATATTTATAATAAAGAAGAAGAGAGGGAAAAAGGGATGAAAATAAAAAGTAAAGTGACTTCATTATTTTTAATATTTTGTTTGCTATTATCTATGTCAACAAATATCGTTGTAGCACAGACGGAATTGGGATCAGGGGATTATACCATAGAACAAACGTCTAGCAATGCTGATTTAGATAACATAACCCTGAGTGAAGGGACGCTATCACCAATTTTCGATAGCACCACAACAAGTTACACCGCAAATGTAGCAAATGAAATAAATAGCATAACGGTGACCCCAACAGTAGCAGAAGAGATGGCAAGTATTGAAGTAAACGGCGATGAGGTAATAAGCGGCGATGCAACAGCAGCTATACCACTAACTGTTGGAATCAACATAATACATGTAGTCGTAACCGCTGAAGATGGAAGTACAAAAACTTATACAGTAGAGGTAACAAAGGCAGGATCGAGCAATGCAGATTTAAGTAAGATAGCCTTAAGCGAGGGCACATTATCACCGAGCTTTGAAAGTGGGACGACGGAGTACATAGCTAATGTCGGAAATGAAGTAAGTAGCATAACATTGACTCCAACAGTGGTGCATTCGTCAACAACAGTAACGGTAAATGGCACACCAGTGATAAATGGAAGCGGAGCAGATATACCATTAATTATTGGAGAAAATGAGGCTAATGTAGTCGTAACTGCTGAAGATGCAAGTGTGAAAATATATACAGTAACGGTAACAAGGGCAGCATCGAGCAATGCAGATTTAAGCAACATAGCCTTAAGTGAGGGTACATTATCACCGAGCTTTGAAAGTGAGACGACGGAGTACATAGCTAATGTCGGAAATGAAGTAAGCAGCATAACATTGACTCCAACATTGGTGGATTCGTCAACAACAGTAACGGTAAATGGCACACCAGTGATAAATGGAAGTGGAGCAGATATACCATTAATTATTGGAGAAAATGAGGCTAATGTAGTCGTAACTGCTGAAGATGGAAATGTGAAAATATATACAGTAACGGTAACAAGGGCAGTATCGAGCAATGCAGATTTAAGCAACATAGCCTTAAGTGAGGGTACATTATCACCGAACTTTGAAAGTGGAACAACGAGCTATACAGCCAATGTAGAAAATGAGATCAGTAGTATAACCGTGACACCCACAGTTGAAGATACAACCGCAACAGTAGCCGTGAACGGTGAAGTGGTAAAGAACGGAAATGCGTCAAGTGATATTAATTTAGATATCGGTAAAAATACAATAAATGTAGATGTAGCAGCCCAGGATGACAGCATAAAAACATATACAATAGAAGTAACAAGAGAATTATTATATACACCGGAGCATTATTTTACCTTTGATGCAGCTACAGGCACCATCACTAATTATAGTCATTCAGGGCCAAAGGATGTTATTATTCCTAGTACTATTGGTGGAGTAGAGGTAACAGATATAGGAAGTCATGCATTTCGTAGTAAAAGTCTTACGAGTGTAGAAATTCCAGATACTGTGACTAGCATTGGTACTTGGGCATTCCGTGCCAATCAACTCACTACCATAACAATACCAGATAGTGTTACCAGCATAGGAAGTAGTGCCTTCACAAATAATCTACTTAGTAGTTTTGAGAATATAACAATTCCGGACAGATTATTGGGTGAGTCTTCTTATTTATTTACAAGTAATAAATTCACGCATTTAGAATTACCTGATGGGATTACTAACATAGGTACTGGAATGTTTAGATACAATAAAATGGAAAGTGTTGTCATACCAGATAGTGTTACAAGTATAGGAAGTTATGCTTTTTCAAATAATCAACTTAGTAGTTTTGAGGATATAACAATTCCCCACAGATTATTAGGAGAATCTTCTTATTTATTTACAAATAATAAATTTACACATTTAGAATTACCTGATGGGATTACTAACATAGGTAATGGAATGTTTAGATACAATGAAATGGAAAGTGTTGTCATACCAGACAGTGTTACAAGTATAGGACATTATGCTTTTGGAAACAACAAACTTACAAGTCTAATAATGCCAGATAGTGTTACAAGTATAGGAAGTTATGCTTTTGCAAATAATCAACTTAGTAGTTTTGAGAATATAACAATTCCCCACAGATTATTAGGAGAATCTTCTTATTTATTTACAAATAATAAATTTACACATTTAGAATTACCTGATGGGATTACTAACATAGGTAGTGGAATGTTTAGATACAATGAAATGGAAAGTGTTGTCATACCAGATAGTGTTACAAGTATAGGACATTATGCTTTTAATAACAATAGTTTAATAAATTTAACGATCCCTGATACGGTAACTAGTATAGGATGGGATGCTTTTAGTAATAATCAACTTACTAGTGTAACCCTATCAAAAAATTTAAGTTCCATTGGCTCAAGAGCTTTTCGTGGCAATCAACTTACAAAGATCAACTTGCCTAGTAGTTTAAGAAGCCTATCCTACAGCGTGTTTGCTGATAATCAAATAACAAGTATAAATATACCCGGTAGCGTATCCTCAATAGGTTCTTATGCATTTCAAAACAATCAACTTACTAGTGTAAATATACCCGCTAGTGTTTCCTCAATAGGTTCTTATGCATTTCAAAACAATCAACTTACAAATGTCACTATAGCAAATGGACCACGCTATATTTACACCGGAGCATTTATGAATAATCAGCTTGAAACAATAAACATACCTAATAGTGTGTGGCATATAGGGAATTCGGCCTATGAGAATAATCAATTATATAATATAAGTATTCCGGATAGTGTAACGAATATAGGGAATTTGTCCTTTAAGAACAATGACCTTGGGCATGTGAAAATCTTACACAAGACTGCTTCCATAGGAGATGAAGCTTTTAGTAACAACCGGGACGACCTGATTATCTATGGCTATGAAGATTCGACAGCTAAATCATATGCTCTTAGTAATGATAAATCCTTTAAATACTTATATAATTTAACTTATACAGCAGGTCCTTACGGGACAATTAATGGTGAAAAAAATCAAATTATTGTACATGGTGAAAACGGAACCCAAGTGACTGCCTCACCAAATTTAGGCTTTCATTTTGTAGAGTGGAGTGATGGTTTAAGGTGGGCTACACGAACCGACACCAATATTTCTAAAAGTATAAATCTAATAGCTAACTTTGCTATTAATAGGTATACAGTTTGGTTTAATGACTATAATGGGAGGAGATTAAAAACCGAAGAGGTCACTTATGGGAGTAGTGCCAGACCCCCATCTAATCCAACTCGAGAAGGATATACATTTACAGGTTGGAGTGAAAACTTTAGCTACATCACGAGGAATTTAACTGTAACTGCAGAGTATGAGATTAATAGATATACAGTGATATTTAAAGACTACGATGGAACAGTGTTAAAAACCGATGTGGTAACTCACGGCAGTGACGCAATATCTCCAACACATCCAATTCGAGAAGGTTACACATTTAAAGGTTGGGATAAGACACTTAACAATATAACCCAGGACTTAACCATAACAGCACAATATGAAATAAATCAGTATACCGTAACCTTCGATAGTAATGGAGGAAGTGCTGTAGATGCTATAATAGCAGACTTTAATACAACAATAAAAGCGCCTAATAACCCTATAAAAGAAGGGTATAACTTCCGTGGTTGGTATAAAGATTCAGATTTTATGACACCTTGGAACTTTATAAGTGATCAAGTACCAGCAGAAGATATTACGTTATATGCAAAATGGCAGATTAAAGAGTACACAGTAACCTTTAAAGACTTTGATGGAACAGCATTAAAGACGGATGTGGTAACCCACGGTAGTAACGCCAAATCTCCATCTAATCCAACGCGAGAGGGGTATACATTTACCGGTTGGGATAAGAAACTTAACAATATAACCCAGGACGTAACCATAACAGCGCAATATGAAATAAACCAGTATACAATAACCTTCGATAGTAATGGAGGAAGTACGGTAGATGCTATAATAGCAGACTTTAATACAACAATAAACCAGCCTAATAATCCTGTAAAAGAAGGATATAACTTTGATGGTTGGTATAAAGACTCAGGGTTTACAACACCATGGAATTTTGAAAGTGATCAAGTACCATCAGAAGATATTACGTTATATGCAAAATGGCAGATTAAAGAGTACACAGTAACCTTTAAAGACTTTGATGGAACAGAAGTTAAATCAGAAATCGTTTTACGTGGTAGTACTGCTACTGCACCGACTGATTTAATTCGTGAAGGATACACCTTTAGCGGTTGGGATATAGATTTTAATAGTGTGAAAAATAATCTAACTGTTACAGCTCAATATCAAAAAGAACCTATATTAAAACCCATAATAAAAAGAACAGAAAAATCAGATGGAACCATAGTCGATTCAGTAGAGTACACAGAAGAAGCAGCTAGAGCCACTATAGACCAATTAAAACAAGAGGGTAAAGATACGCATCAAATTAATATTGCAGATGAAGAAGATAAAGTAACAGAAACACTAATTAAAATTCCAACGAATACACTGAAGATTCTTAAAGAAAGTGCAATGAATTTTGAGGTATTTACAGATGTCGCAAGAATTATTTTACCTAAAGAGACGACAAGTAGTCTTAATCTAGGTGAAGAATTATTCTTTAGAATAGTACCAGTAAGAGAAGCTCCTCAGCAACAAGAAATAAAAGAAAGAGCGAAAAGTGAAAAAGTTATTCAAGATGAAATAAAGGAAAAAGAATTTGATATTATAGGTAAGCCAGCAGTGATTGAAACGAATATGGAAAGTAAATCTACTGACATAATATTACCTATACCAACAGAAAATTTACCTAATGATCCACAGGAAAGAAAACAGTTTTTAGAAAGTCTGAGGGTATTTATAGAACACAGTGACGGAGAAAAAGTACTAGTAAAAGGAGAAATAGTTGAGTACAAAGAGGATTTATTAGGGATTAAGTTTACAATTAATAAATTCAGTACATTTACAATTATTTCAGTTGAAGAGGAAGAATCTAGTGAAACAACAACTGAAAACCCTAAGACTGGAGATAAGGGAATGAAGTGGTATATACTGGGTGTCCTAATTCCAGGGGCATATTTAGTAATAAACAGGAAAAAAATTAAAAACAATTAATAAAGAAGCGGTATTATCCGCTTCTTTATTTTGTAGTTTTAAGACAATAAAGAAGTGCTGCACAACTCAATTAATCATAGGTACTTACAAATAAAAAATAATAAGCCATAGTTTCATGTTAAAATAAGAAGTATACCTACACTTAATACATATGATAAGGGAGGAGATACTGTGTTTGATTTTAAAAATGCATCAAAGGATGAGTTGCAAAATGAGTATAACCGTATTGCAAAGGAAATGGGAGACGATCAATTCTTTACAAAAAAAGAATTGCATTATTTACCCCAAGTATTACGTGAAGGAGAGCAAGTGCTAGGCTTTTCTTCAGGATTAATGGATGGAAGTACGTGGTTAATTACCCTAACTGATAAGAGGATTATATTTTTAGATAAAGGGATGATTTATGGCATGAAGCAAGAAATTATTCCTTTGAATAGAGTTAACGCAGTTTCCGGATCTACAGGTATATTTTTTGGAAAAATAATTATTACAGATGGGGCAAAGTCACGGAAAATAGAGAACGTCTGGAAAAAAACCGTTAAAAACTTTACAAACAAAGTACAAGAAGCACTAGAAACATTGGAGCAAGTAAAAAATAACACACAATCTCAGCAAACATCAAAATCTGATGATGACCCATATGAAAAATTAGAAAAGTTAGCATCACTAAAAGATAGAGGGATTATTACGGATGAGGAATTTGCTATAGAAAAGAAAAAAATTTTGTGTAGTTAAAACTAGTATTAATATGTAATTTAGAGATAATAAACTTCAATTTATTGGGATGCTATGCATCTTGTTATTCAAAGATAAGTAACAGTCTTTAAATAATACTTCAAGTATTGAACTGAATGAATTATACTATAATATGGCAACAATAAAAATGTAGCAATGAAGAAAATTAGGAGGGTATACATATGAAAAAAGTTATTTTTGAAACAGAAAAAGGTACGATGGTGGCAGAGTTATTTGAAAAAGATGCTCCTGGTACCGTAGCAAACTTTGAAAAACTAATAAAAGAAGGATTTTATGATGGTCTAACATTTCACAGAGTAATCCCAGACTTTGTAATTCAAGGAGGATGCCCCCATGGTACAGGAACAGGTGGCCCAGGATACGCCATAAAATGCGAATTAGAAAATAATCCCAACAAGCATCAAAGAGGAAGTCTTTCAATGGCCCATGCTGGAAGAGATACAGGTGGAAGTCAGTTCTTTATTTGCCATAGCCCACAACCACATTTAGATGGAGAACACACAGTTTTTGGAAAAGTGATTGAAGGTTTAGATGTTGTAGATGATATTAGAGCAGGGGACAAAATGATTAAATTAACAGTAGAAGAGGCGTAAAAGAGGCTTACTGTAACAACGGTGAAGTATCTCGAGTTTGACTCCTTTGCGCTTTCCAACTTATTACGATAGCGGAACGATAGTTAAGCAATAGTTAAACAACTGTTTAACTACAGCTAAACAACTGCTCAACAATTGTTAAAAAACATCAACTGTCCAACTAACAAACTGAAAGAAGAGAACCAAAGGGCAATTACATTGCCCTTTATATTTTTATTTGTCGTAAAGAGGTGATGGCTGTGAGAATATTAGTAGACGCCGACGGGTGTCCTGTAAAAGATATTATTTTAGATGTAGCAAAACAGCATAAAATAGAAGTTATTATGGTTAAAAATATATGTCATGAACTAAATGATGACTATGCAAAAATTATTACCGTGGATCAGGGAAGAGACATGGCTGATTTAGTGCTAATTAACAATGCCAAAAAAGGGGATATCATTGTAACCCAAGATTATGGGGTAGCGGCCTTAGCCCTTGGTAAAGATGCCTATGCTATTCACCAAAATGGCTGGGAATATACAAAGGAAAATATAGATGGTCTTTTAATGAAAAGACACATTAATCAACAGATGAGAATGAAACAAAAAAAGTATAGTAAAATACCAAAAAGAAGCAAAGAAGATAATAGGCTTTTTGAAGAAGGACTTAAAAAGCTTTTAAAAGAAATAATGGCGATTGAAAAGACTAATCTAAAATAATTAGATTTTAAATAAAAGGAATGTTAGTATGTCATACTGAACGAAGTGAAGTATCTCGGTGTTGACTTTCAGTTTTTTAACTTTAGGGACAACTATATAAGCCGGAGAATCCTTCGCTGTTTTATAAACTGAAAGGATTTGTTTAAATTGAGTAAAAGATTAATCTTAGCAGAAAAACCCTCTGTGGCACGAGACATTGCCAGAGTGCTAAATTGCAATAAAAAAGGGAATGGATTTCTTGAAGGCACCACAGACATTGTAACCTGGGCTTTGGGGCACCTAGTAACTTTAGCAGATCCAGAGGCGTACGGTAAAAACTATGCCACGTGGAAGCTAGAAGATTTGCCTATACTTCCTGATTATTTAAAACTGGTTGTAATTAAAAAAACCAGCAAACAATTTAATAGTGTAAAAACTCAGATGAATCGTAAAGATGTAAAAGAAATTGTAATTGCTACGGATGCCGGTCGAGAAGGAGAGCTAGTAGCTCGGTGGATTATAGAAAAAGCCCGACCAAACAAGCCAATTAAACGTCTTTGGATTTCATCTGTAACGGATAAGGCAATAAAAGAAGGCTTTAGCAATTTGAAAAACGGAAAAGCCTACGAAAATCTATATGCATCAGCAGTAGCAAGATCAGAAGCAGACTGGTTAGTAGGTATTAACGCTACAAGAGCACTAACAACAAAGTACAATGCACAGCTCTCCTGCGGGCGAGTACAGACGCCTACATTAGCAATGATCGCACAAAGAGAAGAAGCTATCCGTAATTTTAAACCCCAAACCTACTATGGTCTGAAAGTAAAAACAAAGGACTTTGATTTAGTATGGCAGCATAATAAGTCAAAGGATATAAAGACATTTAATAAAAACGAAGTGCTTGATATTGAAAAAAAGGTGCAGAATAAAAAACTAAAGATCAATGAAGTGAGCAAAAAAAAGAAGAAAAGCTACGCACCAGGACTCTACGACCTTACAGAACTACAACGGGATGCAAATAAGCTATTTGGATACGCTGCAAAAGAGACCCTTGGTATTATGCAAAGACTATACGAAAGCCATAAGCTACTAACCTATCCAAGAACAGACTCTAGATATATTTCCTCTGATATTGTAGAGACATTAAAAGATAGGATAAAGGCCTGTGGAGTCGGACCATACGCTAGTTACGCCAATAAAATTTTAAATAAACCAATCAGAACATCAAAGAGCTTTGTCGACAATAGCAAAGTTTCAGATCACCATGCAATTATCCCTACAGAGCAACGGGTACACCTAGGCGCCTTAAGTGACCGGGAAAGAAAAATATATGATTTAGTAGTAAAGCGATTTTTAGCTGTGCTATTCCCGCCCTTTGAATATGAACAAACTACGATAAGGGCAAATATAGAAAATGAAACATTCATTGCAAAAGGTAAAATCGTTAACCATCAAGGCTGGAAAGAAGTTTATTCTAACCAGTATGATGATGAAGCAGAGGAAGAATTAAAGGATCAAATTTTACCTACATTAAAGGATGGAGATACGCTAGAGATAAGTAGCGTAACCCAAACCCAAGGAGAAACACAGCCACCGAAAAGATTCAATGAAGCTACTTTGCTTTCTGCAATGGAAAATCCAGCAAAATATATGAAGGACACCAGTAAGGATTTAATCAAAACCCTGGGGGAAGCCGGAGGAATAGGCACCGTAGCCACTAGAGCGGATATTATAGATAAACTGTTTAACACTTTTTTATTAGAGTTAAAAGGAAAAGATATTTATATAACTTCTAAAGGAAAACAGCTCCTTGATCTCGTTCCAGAGGATCTAAAATCTCCAGAGTTAACCGCTCAGTGGGAACAAAAACTAAATGCAATCGCAAAGGGAAGTTTAAAGAAAGATCACTTTGTAAAAGATATGCGCAGTTATGCAAAAACCTTGATTAA
Organism: Serpentinicella sp. ANB-PHB4; assembly: GCF_031432315.1. NCBI lineage: Bacteria > Bacillati > Bacillota > Clostridia > Peptostreptococcales > Natronincolaceae > Serpentinicella > Serpentinicella sp. ANB-PHB4. The sequence continues at coordinate 65,881 of NZ_JAVKGO010000004.1, read as the reverse complement.
TGAAATTAAACAAAGTGAAAATAAATTTAAACATGACAATTTAACTAGGAACAAATGTCCAGAGTGTGGGAAGTACCTTCTTGAAGTGAAAAATAAAAAAGGCAAAATGCACATCTGTCAAGATAGGGACTGCGGATATAAAAAGGGAATATCAAGACTTACCAACGCCCGATGCCCGAATTGTAAAAAGAAACTTGAACTTCGAGGTGAAGGAGAAGGACAGATTTTTGCATGTCCCTGTGGACATAGGGAGAAGCTTTCTTCCTTTAACGAAAGAAAGAAAAAACAGGGTAATAACGCATCAAAAAGAGAAGTATCTAAATATTTAAAAGAACAGAAAAAAGCTAGTGAAGAACCGATCAACACCGCTCTTGCCGATGCACTTAAAAAGTTAAAGCTAGATTAAAAGCAAATGACTTATTTTTTAACAAGCATTAAAACCTAATATAACAGAAATTAAACTTTAAAGGTAAAAACAAGGAAAGAAATAAAGGGAATCAAGCTAATTAACTAGAACTAAATGATTTGTAGGAAATTGTACAGATAATGCAATTTCCTAGATCACTAATAGTAAGGTGGGGATATGGCTATATGGATATTATTTATAAAATATTTGGTTTTATATTTAGTATAAATATGATCATTTTGATTGGAACAGTTATTGTTATAAATAGGGCGATACATTTTTATAGGGCCAAAAGATTTGGTGGAGATCTTTTAGATCGCTTTAAACACAAGTCAAGTACACAAACATTAACAGTATCATTTGGATTGTTAGTCAATGTATTCATGCTATTACACTTTGCAAATGCCCCAGAAAAAATTTTGATATTATATGTAATACTCTTCAACACATTTATGATAATAATAGGGATAAGTGCTTTTCGAAAAATTGAAATATATGAAAATGGCATTTATGAGACTGGTAAATTTACAAAGTGGTCACAGATGACATCATTAAAAGAAACACGAGAAGAGATATTAAAAATTGAAATAAAAAATAAGAGAACCGATCAAATTATCATTGATATGAGAAGTGTTGAAAGAAGTCAGGACTTGAGAGCATTTTTAACCTTTAACTATGAGAAAAGCCAGTGACTTTTAACCAAATTCGATGAGCCATTAATAAAACCAAGACAATTGAAGTCTTGGTTTTGTTATACCTGTTACCTTAGAAGAACAGTTGAAGGATATTTTTTTCAGAGGTCGAAGTATTTACAGATTAAGTATTTAGGGAACAAATATAACCTTTCGACAAAAATATGACAAATCATATTTCTTTCGACGGTATTCGACACAAGCTTAAATACATATATGATATTATGCTTAATAAGATATACCCTTTTATATCATACTGATATGTCATGATTAATTAAATTGGGGGATAAATATGCTAAATTATTTATATGTTTCGATTTTTGTTTCATTCCCAGAAGTAATTCTTGTATTATTAATAGGTCTCTATCTTTCTAATATTAAAAATATCAAATTATGCCCCTTATTAGCTACATCAATTTTACAAACAATGGTTGCGTTTATAGTAATGACTGCAAATATAGGGTTAGTATATTCAGCAATAATACAAATAGCTTCATTATATTTTTTAGTTATTATTTTCTTTAAAATAAAATACGACAAGGCCATTATACCTGTAATAATAGGATTAGCTGTACAAGGAATTATTCAAAGTATTGTACTAATGATTATAGATGTTTTTTTTGAAGTGGACATTACTTCATTAGTAGAAAACTTTAAAGTTACTATTCTTTGTTTCCTACCTGTACTTTTAACATCATTACTACTCTTATTAGTAATTAAAAATAAAAGATTTTACTTAAAGGATATAGAAGCTGAGAGGAATAGGAAACAATAAAAATATATTCAACCTCTCCGATGCACCTCAAAAAATCCGATTTTATTTCCAATAAGTATTTAAATAGTCCTTTAGAGCACTAAAGACCAATATAACTATTTGCAATTATTTGATATTCATTATAATTGTTTTAGTTAACTTATTTAAAAGAGGCTAGGGGGATAAAGATGCTAAATTATTTATATGTTTCGATTTTCGTTTCATTTCCAGAGGCAATTCTCATATTCTTAATAGGTTTAAATCTTTGCAATATTAAAAATATTAAAATAGCCCCATTATTGGCTGCATCGGTTATACAAGCAATAGTTGCTTTTATAGTAATGGCTGCAAACATGGGGTTGGCCTATTCTGTGATTGTACAACTGGCTTCTTTTTATTTTCTAGCAATTATTTGTTTTAAAATAAGATACTACAAGGCCATTATACCTGTACTAATAGGAGGAGCTACACAAGGGATTACTCAAAGCATTGTATTAATGGTTTTAGATGTTTTTTTTGAGCCTGAATTTACTTCATTAATAGACAATTCTAAAGAAACGATCCTTTGTTTTATACCAGTATTTTTCTCATCATTATTACTCTTATTTGTAATCAAAAATAAAAAATTTTATTTATGGGATATAGCAGGTGATTAGACTGAAAAATACGGGAAAATATATTTTAATTTTTACAATTTTATTTCAAACGATTCTAATTTTAATGCTTAATACATCAATAAGAATGGCAGACTCTCTAGATTCATTAAAGAACAATATATTTATATATAACATTTTAATTATTAGTATAACGATTTTAGTGATTATTTCCCTTGCAAGGGTGGGAGAGTACGAGGCAAAGCAAACAGAGTTAAATTTAGTTAAGACAAATATGAAAGCCGTAGAAGAATTAATCACATTACTTAAAACCGAAAGGCATGATTATGTCAGTCATATACAATCAATAAATGCATTATTATACTTACAGGAATATGAAGAACTATCAAATTACATAACGGGTATTAGTAAGGAGTATAGAACAACAAATCAGATTATAAGAGTGGGCCATCCTGTGCTAACAGCTATATTAAATACGAAAAGAGAAGTAGCCCAGGAAAAGGGAATTAATTTTGAGATAAATTGCAAGGAAAAAATAGATAAAATCAAGTTAAATTCCTGGGAGCTAAATAATTTGGCCACCAATTTAATAGAAAATGCAATAGAAGCAGCTATATTGATGCCAAAGGATGAAAGATGGATTAATATAACATTAGGTCATTGCAAAAGAGGATATTCAATTCAAATTGAAAATCCAGGATGCATAAGCAATAATATTCAAAAAGCATTATTTGAAGCGGGAATATCAACAAAGGACGTAAAAACAAGGGGATATGGACTGCATATTTGTAAAAAAATAATGGACAAGTATAATGGAAGTATAAATGTTGAAAACACAGCTAGAAAGACTGTAGTTTTTACTGCTATTTTACCAAGGGGGGAATAGAGTTATGGTGCAAAAACTATCTGATAGTATTTCGTCTTATATTTGTCATGAATTAAAGTACAGTGATGAAAAAAGGGGAATTTTAAGCTACGGGTTACAGGTGTTTTTAGGTGAGTTTCTTAAATTTATTACAATATTCGTATTTGCATATATATTAAATATTTTTAAATCTACCACAATAGTAGTAGTAACCTTTATTCTATTTAGGCGAAAAATTGGTGGAAGTCATTGTGACACTTTTAATAAATGTTTTGTTTATAGTACATTTCTCATGCTTTTATTGGGGTTTTTCAGTAAAGTAATTGTTATTCCACAGCAACTATTACTTTCATTAATTATAACACTGTATTTAATGGGTATTTTAATAACAATTAAATGGGTGCCTATGGGGACAGAGAAAAAATCCATTAAAAACCCTGAGCTAAGAAAAAAAATAAAGAAAAAAACAATTTTACTTTTAACCACTTGGTTTATAGTCATATTGTTTGTTCAAAAATCAGGATACGATGAAGCAGCTACATCTAGTTTAGGAGGAATCATGTTAGCTTTTTTCCTTGCAACACCATTAGGTAAGAAGGTTACAAGTTTTGAAATTTAATAAGGACTTATCAGCCTTTCAAAAAGTAAAAAAAATTCAATACCTCTCTTATAAAAAATATCACCCATAATTGTTTCTATTTATTTAATAAAGGAAGACACATTTATAAAATCAAAGAAAAGATAAATACCTCTTAAGCACATATATCTAAATGTTAGCACATATTTTACGCCAGTTAAACCTGGCGCAAAGGATAGATTACATAGATTAAAGAAGAGAAGGAATAAATGTGATAATAATATCTAAATGTTAGCCAAAAGATTTTTAAAAAGTTGATCTAGTTATCCAAGTAATAAAATCTTAGTAGTAATGCCTAGCAAAGCAGGCATAATGCTAGTATTTTATAATCTAAATTTTAAAAGAAAGGAGGAACAAGCATGATGAAACATTTGAAAAGAAACATTTTAACTGTAGCAGCTAGTTTACTAACCGTAGTTGCAATGAGTGGCGTAAGCACAACTAGTTTGTGGGGTTTGCATGAACCTGAAATACCAGAAAGCATCAAAAAAGAGCTTTAGGATGGTGTTAACATGGGAGATATCTTAATTTGCGATGACCATAAACCCACAAGGGAAATGTTGAAAAAAGTAGCCTCAAAAAATCCTTTTGCAAGTAAAATTTTCACTGCGGAGGATGGGGTACAAGCAGTAGAGATTGCAAAGCAAGAAAGGCTAAACATAGCCTTTCTTGACATTGATATGCCAAATTTAAATGGTATTGATGCAGCAAAGTTGATAAGTAAAGTATCTAGCGAAACAAGGTTTGTTTTTGTTACAGCCCATATGGAATATGCCATTGATTCTTTTTCAGTTCATCCATATGACTATCTTTTAAAACCAATAGACATACAAAAATTTAGTGAAGTGTTAAATACGCTTCTTGTTTCAGAAATAGAATCAGAGAAAAAAAGAGATGATGTAATTACAATTAAGGAAAAGCACACCATACATGTTATAAACAAAGCCAATATATTGTATATAGAAAAAGAAGATAGGGTATCCATTATACATACGGGTAATAATCATTTTACATCGAAAAAAACATTAGCTGAGTTAGAAAAGATGCTTGGTAAAAGCTTTATAAGGACCCACAAATCCTTTATTGTAAATAAAGACAACATTTCAAAAATTATGTTAGTAGGGAATTTATCTTACGAAATAAAATTTAAAGGTAGTAAAAAAATAGCTGCTATGAGCAGACATAAATATGATGATTTAATAAAAGGTTTATCCACTGGATAAACCTTTTATTCATTTAAATAAAAGACTTAATGTGTTTATTATACATACAATTATGCGTGTTGTGACAAAAAATATGCCAGTTGAATCGTACACAAAGGAAAAAAAAGGACAAAGATAGAATAGCTATAAATAAGCAGAATTGCAGAGTTCTGCAACAAAGTAATGGTGGTGTACAATAATGATGCAAATCAGTATGCCATTATTACAAAAAAATAATTGGAGGGGATTTACAATGAAAATCAGAAATTCAAGACAGCTTTGTTTGCTTCTGGTACTAGCATTAATAATTTCATTATTACCGCTAGCATCATTTGCAAGTACAAGCGGAGGATCATTCACTAACGTATCCTTTAGTGGTAGAACTTATAAAGTATTTGTTCCAAATAGCTATGAACCAGGAACAGATGTGCCATTAATGGTTATGTTACATGGATGTACACAAGATGCAGATCAATTTGCAGCAGGAACAAGAATGAATGATTTAGCAGCAGTTGAAAACTTTATTGTTATGTATCCAGTACAAACTTCTTCTGCAAACTCAAGTCAGTGTTGGAACTGGTTTGAAAGAGCGCACCAACATAGAGGGAGTGGCGAGCCAGCTTTAATTGCAGGTATGGTAAACCATGTAAAATCAAACTTCTCAATTGATGATGATAGTGTATACGTTGCTGGTTTATCAGCAGGGGCAGCAATGAGTACAATTTTAGGGGCTACATACCCAGACATCTTTAGTGGAGTTGGATCTGCTGCAGGACTAGAGTACAAAGCAGCAACAGGTATGACGGGGGCATTTACAGCGATGAGTTCTGGTGGTCCAGACCCAGTAAGACAAGGGGATCTAGCTTATGACGAAATGACAAAAAGCACACCTAGAGTAATGCCAACAATTGTATTCCACGGAACACAAGATTTTACAGTAGGAGAAGTAAATGCGCATCAAACAATTGAACAATGGGCAAGAACAAATGACAGAGCAGATGATGGACAAGCGAATGGTTCTATCAATGCAACTGCAGATTTAACAGAGCAAGGTCAAGTACAAGGTGGAAGATCTTTTACAAGATATGGTTACAATGACAGCGAAGGTAACATCGTAATGGAAAAATGGATGGTAGATGGAATGGGCCATGACTGGTCAGGTGGAAGCACAGCAGGAAGCTACACAGATCCAAATGGACCAGATATGAGTTCAATCATATGGAACTTCTTTAATGGAACTTCTTCAGAGCCAACAGAACCAACAGATCCAGTAGATCCTGAGCCAACGGATCCAGTAGATCCTGAACCAACAGATCCTGAGCCAACGGATCCAGAAGAGCCAGTTAACTATGAAAGTGAATATGGAACAGCAACAGAGCACTATGTAGCTGGTAGATTAGATGTAACAGGTTACAATGAAATGGGAGCAAAATATGGATTTGGAACATCCTTCTGGCTTTATAGAGTGGAAGGATCAACAACTTGGACTGACGAAGAACCAAATGGAGTAACAGAGCCAGAACCAGAGCCAGAGCCAGAGCCAGAACCAGAGCCAGAGCCAGAGCCAGAACCAGAGCCAGAGCCAGAGCCAGAACCAGAGCCAGAGCCAGAGCCAGAGCCAGAGCCAGAGCCAGAGCCAGAACCAGAGCCAGAGCCAGAGCCAGAACCAGAGCCAGAGCCAGAGCCAGAACCAGAGCCAGAGCCAGAGCCAGAACCAGAGCCAGAGACAGAGCCAGAACCAGAGCCAGAGCCAGAGCCAGAACCAGAGCCAGAGCCAGAGCCAGAACCAGAGCCAGAGCCAGAGCCAGAACCAGAGCCAGAGCCAGAGCCAGAGCCAGAAGAACCAGTTAACTATGAAGTAGCAACAGGAAATGCAACTGAGCATTATGTAGCTGGTAGATTAGACTATGCTGGTTACTTAGAAATGGGAGCAAAATATGGTTATATGGCATCGTTCAATCTTTACAGAGTTGAAGGTTCAGATACTTGGACTGACGTAGCGCCTGAATAATAATAACCAAACAAAAGCGTGAATGCTTTATGGCATTCACGCTTTTTTAGAGAATAATTTTTCAAAACATTCTATAAAAGGGGCGACAAGATGAAAAACAAGTTTAAGATAATACCAATTTTACTAGTTATATTGATGGCAATCCCACAAAGTGTTTATGCGATTATACCAATGAATAGCATGATAAGTAATGATATCGAACTTAGTACTGTAATCGATATGTGGGCCGAAGAAGACAATACGGTACATAGTGCTGTACCAGGTGAATTTATAATTAAATACAGGGATGATGTTGAAAAAAATGATTTAGTAAAGACTACTCTCCAAAATAATTTTGAAATGATTGAGAATTTCGAGTTTATGAATGCTGGACTAGTTTCCATGTCTAACTTAGTTGACTTAGATCAGATGGCAAACTACTTCTATAACCTTCAATCGCATGATTATATTGAATATATAGAGCCTAATTATATATATCAATCCCTTAACCTTACATCTGACGAAAGAAGCAACGAGTTATGGGGACTTAAAAATATTGGACAAACCATTCAACAGCAATCTGGCGTTGCTGGAATAGATATAAACATAGAAGAAGCATGGGAAATAACCCAAGGTGATGAAGAGGTTATTGTAGCAGTAATAGATAGTGGTGTAGATATAAATCATCCAGATTTAA
>NZ_JAVKGO010000004.1:54997-57364 GCF_031432315.1 Serpentinicella sp. ANB-PHB4 | reverse complement strand
TTACTGACCAACGGGGTAACAGATCCTTTAGAAATGAAGGATAACATATTAGATAGTGTGACGCCGTTATCTAGTTTACAAAATAAAACCATAACAGGTGGATTGATTAATGCAGCAGAAGCGTTAAACATAGGTATGGGTAACGCGCCAGTAGACCCGGATCCAGTAGATCCAGATCCGGTAGACCCAGATCCAGTAGACCCAGATCCAGTAGACCCAGATCCAGTAGACCCGGATCCGATAGATCCAGATCCGGAAGATCCAGATCCAGTATATGAAGTTGTAAACGGAACAGCAACAGAACACTATGTTGCAGGAAGATTAGATTATAATGGATATTTACAAATGGGTGCTAAATATGGGTATATCGCATCATTTAATCTTTACAGATTAGAGGGTTCAGATACTTGGACTGACATAGCACCAGAGTAGTACAAAAGCAATGTAATTATCATTATTAGAATAACAAATACACCCGTAGGATGCCCTAGGGGTGTATTTGTTATTTTTTATCCATTTATTTTTTCTAGATATTCATCATAAGTCATATGATAATCAGCCACACCACTTGGAGTAACTCCAATAATTCTATTTGCAATGGTTTGCATAAATTGGTGGTCATGAGATGTAAATAGTAGGTTACTACTAAAGTCCCTAAGACCATTATTAAGCGCAGTTATAGACTCTAAGTCTAAGTGGTTCGTTGGTTGATCTAAAACAGTTTTGAAATTTAATTAAGCAAAACACTATTAAAATTAAAGAACAAAATATAGATACCTGTTAAGTAAGTATATTTGAATGTTGCAAAAATATATTATGCTAGTTGAAACCAGCGCAAAGGATAGACTATGTAAATTAAAGAAGAGAAGGAGTAAATGTAATAAGATTATCTAAATTTTAGCCAAAAGAGTTTTAAAAAGTTGATTTAGTTTATTCAAGTAATAAAATTTTTAGTAGCAATGCCCAGCTAAGCAGGCATAATGCTAGCATTCTTTATTAATTTAAAAGAAAGGAGTAACAAGCATGATAAAACTTCTGAAAAGAAATATTTTAACCGTAGCAGCTAGTTTACTAACCGTAGTTGCCATGAGTGGCGTAAGCACAACGAGCTGGTTAACTATGTATGAACCTGAAATACCAGAAAGCATCAAAAAAGAGCTTTAGGATGGTGTTAGCATGGGAAATATCTTAATTTGCGATGACCATAAACTCACAAGGGAAATGTTAAAAAAAGTAGCCTCGCAAAATCCTTTCGCAAGTAAAATTTTCACTGCGAAGGATGGGGTGCAAGCAGTAGAGGTAGCAAAGCAAGAAAGGCTAAACATAGCCTTTCTTGACATTGATATGCCAAATTTAAATGGCATTGATGCAGCAAAGTTGATAAGTAAAGTATCTAGCGTAACAAGGTTTGTTTTTGTTACAGCCCATATGGAGTATGCCATAGACTCCTTTTCGGTTCACCCCTAAGACTATCTTTTAAAAGCAATAGATATTCAAAAATTTAGTGAAGTATTAAATACGCTTCTTCTTTCAGAAATAGAATCAGATAAGAAAGAGAGAAAATGTAATTACAATTAAGGAAAAGCACACCATACATGTTATAAACAAAGCAAATATATTGTATATAGAAAAAGAAGATAGGGTATCCATTATACATACGGGTAATAATCATTTTACATCGAAAAACTTTAGCTGAGTTAGAAAAGCTACTGGTGAAAGCTTTGGGAGGACCCACAAGTCCTTTGTTGTAAATAAAGACAACATCTCAAAAATTATGTTAGTGTAGGGAACTTATCTTATGAAATAAAATTTAAAGGAGCAAAAAAAACAGCTGCTATGAGCAGACATAAATACGATGATTTAATAAAACGCTCAATGTCTAACGCACATACAATAAGGTATGTTGTGACAAGGATTTTGCTAGTTAAAACATACATAAAGGAAAAGAAGGACGCAAATAGAATAGCTATCATTAATGCAGAATTTACCAATTCTGCATTAATGCAATAATAGTGTGCGAATATAATACAAAACTACTATGTCACTAATTATTGCATAAAAAAATAAATGGAGGGGATTTACAATGAAAATCAGAAATTCAAGACAACTGTGTTTGATTTTGGTACTAGCATTAGTAATATCATTATTACCGCTAGCATCATTTGCAAACACAAGCGGAGGATCGTTCACTAACGTATCCTTTAGTGGTAGAACTTATAAATTATTTGTTCCAAATAGCTATCAGTCTGGAACAGATGTACCACTAATGGTTATGTTACATGGATGTACACAAGATGCAGATCAATTTGCAGCAGGAACAAGAATGAATGATTTAGCAGCAGTCGAAAACTTTATTGTTATGTATCC
>NZ_JAVKGO010000004.1:33922-54907 GCF_031432315.1 Serpentinicella sp. ANB-PHB4 | reverse complement strand
TGCAGGTATGGTAAACCATGTAAAATCAAACTTCTCAATTGATGATGATAGTGTATACGTTGCTGGTTTATCAGCAGGAGCAGCAATGAGTACAATTATGGGGGTTACATACCCAGACATCTTTAGTGGTGTTGCATCTGCTGCAGGCTTAGAGTACAAAGCAGCAGTAAGTATGACAGGTGCATTTACAGCTATGAGCTCCGGTGGTCCTAGTCCTACAACTCAAGGGGATTTAGCATACCAAGAAATGCAAAAAAGCACACCTAGAGTAATGCCAACAATTGTATTCCAAGGGACTCAAGATTTTACAGTAGCAGAAGTAAATGCTCATCAAACTATAGAGCAATGGGCAAGAACAAATGATTTAGTTGTTGGAGGAAATGGATCTATAAATGCAACAGCAGATACAACAGAACAAGGTCAAGTACCAGGTGGCAGATCTTTTACAGCATATGGTTACAATGACAGCGAAGGTAACACTGTAATGGAAAAATGGATGGTAGATGGAATGGGCCATGATTGGTCAGGTGGAAGTACAGCAGGAAGCTACACAGATCCAAATGGACCAGATATGTCTTTAATCATATGGAATTTCTTTAATGGAACTTCTTCACAACCAACAGATCCAGTAGATCCAGTAGATCCAGATCCAGATCCAGAAGATCCAGAAGATCCAGTTAACTATGAAAGTGAATATGGAACAGCAACAGAGCATTATGTTGCAGGTAGGTTAGATGTAACTGGTTATAATGAAATGGGAGCAAAATATGGATATGGAACATCTTTCTGGCTTTACAGGGTAGAAGGATCATCAACTTGGACTGATGAAGCTCCTGAAGGAGCAGAGCCTGATCCAGTTGATCCAACAGATCCGGAAGATCCAACGGATCCAGAAGACCCAACAGATCCAGAACCACCTTCATATGAAGTTGCAACAGGAACAGCAACAGAGCACTATGTTGCAGGAAGGTTAGACTATGCTGGTTACTTAGAAATGGGAACTAAATACGGATACATGGCATCTTTCAATCTTTATAGATTAGAAGGAACAAATACTTGGACTGACATAGCCCCAGAGTAACACTCAAATAAAGACATAGGTGAAATACTCGCCTATGTCTTTATAATTAGAAAAAACCCATGCCATAATATTAAGCACGGGTTAACATGAGTAGTTAAATTTTATCCATTCACTTTTTCTAAATACTCATCATAGGTCATATGGTAATCAGCAACACCATTTGGTGAAACTTCGATAATTCGATTTGCAACTGTTTGCATGAATTGGTGATCGTGGGATGTAAATAGTAAATTACTACTGAAGTCCCTAAGACCATTATTAAGCGCTGTAATAGATTCTAAGTCTAAGTGATTCGTTGGTTGATCTAAAACAAGCACATTTGCGCTACTTAGCATCATTCTAGATAACATGCAACGTACTTTTTCCCCTCCAGAAAGGACATTTACTTTTTTTAATGCCTCTTCTCCAGAGAAAAGCATTCTTCCAAGAAATCCTCTTAAATAGCTTTCTGTTTTATCTTCAGAGTACTGTCTTAACCAATCCACTAAATCTAAATCTGTGTCATTAAAGAACACTGAGTTATCCTTAGGGAAATAAGCAGTAGATATGGTAATACCCCATTTATAGTGGCCACTGTCTGGCTCCATTTCACCCATCAGTATTTTAAACAATGTAGTATTAACAATTTCATTAGATCCTACAAAAGCGATTTTATCGCCCTTTCCAACGGTAAAGCTAACATTATCAAGAATTTTCTCCCCATCAATGGTTTTACTAATACCCTCTACGGTTAAAATGTCATTACCTACTTCACGCTCTGGTTTAAAGGCAACATAAGGGTATCGCCTTGATGAAGGCTGAATATCCTCAACATTAATTTTATCTAATAATTTTTTACGGGAAGTTGCCTGCTTAGATTTAGATGCGTTGGCACTAAATCGAGCAATAAATTCTTGTAATTGTTTAATCTTTTCTTCTTTTTTCTTGTTTTGATCCTTCATCATTTGTAGGGCTAATTGACTAGATTCATACCAGAAGTCATAGTTACCAACAAATAATTTAATTTTTCCAAAGTCCACGTCAGCCATATGGGTACATACTTTATTTAAGAAGTATCGATCATGGGAAACAACAATAACCGTACCATCAAAGTTTATTAGAAATTCCTCTAACCAGTTAATTGATTTAATGTCCAAGTGGTTTGTTGGCTCATCAAGAATAAGAATTCCTGGTTTTCCAAACAAAGCTTGTGCAAGGAGTACTTTCACTTTTTCAGATCCTTGAAGATCCTTTACTTTTTTATCGTGAAGTTCAGTACCAATACCTAACCCCTGTAGTAAAGAAGAAGCTTCAGACTCTGCTTCCCATCCATCTAATTCAGCAAATTCACCTTCTAATTCAGAGGCTTTAATACCATCTTCATCAGAAAAGTCTGGCTTAGCATAAAGCGCATCCTTTTCCTGCATAATTTCATAAAGACGTGCATTACCCATAATAACCGTTGTCAATACAGTAAAATCATCATATTGATAATGATCCTGCTTTAAAACTGACATACGCACATCAGAAGCAATACTTACTTCTCCAGAGTTTGCTTCAATTTCACCGGATAAAATTTTAAGAAATGTACTTTTACCAGCACCATTTGCGCCAATTACACCATAACAATTCCCCGGTGTAAACTTTAAATTAACATCTTCAAAAAGCTTTTTATCCCCATACCTTAAGCTTAAGTTCGTAACTGTAATCATTTAAAAACCTTCCTCTACTCTATTATAATTTTAATTATCTACTTATATATACACCTCGCGATATTATACCACAAATACATATAAAATTCACTAGGCAAGGAATTAATTTACTTCTATCCCGCTTTTGATTTTACTTTCCACTTTCCAACTTATCACCATAGTAGAACGATTGTTAAACAATGGTTGAACGATGGTTTAACAACCGTTTAACTACGGTTTAACAACCGCTCAACAATTGTTAAACTCTTTCCAACTTTCCAACTGTCATACTGAACAAAGGGAAGTATCCCACTTTTGACTTTATCTCTTCCTTTCCACTTTCCAACTTTCCAACCTTCCAACTTATCACCATAGTAGAACGATCGTTAAACAATGGTTGAACAATGATTGAACAATGGTTAAGCAATGGTTTAACAATGGTTTAACAACCGTTTAACTACAGTTTAACAACTGCTCAACAACCGATTAACTATTGTTAAAACTCTTTCCAACTTTCCAACTAACCAACTTTAACATTCCGTTTATTTCCTCTTTTAACATAAATGTAGCAATGACACGCTAATGGATAGGCACTATAATAAGTCATATAAGTTGATATATTTATGTAAACTATTTAGTCATACTTTTGTATGCAGCGAATTTGAGTTTATTAGGGTTAATAAAACTCGATTAGGGAGGATATCATGGGAATCATATTACTTTTTGTAGCAATTATTTTGATTCTAGGATACAGGCAGAAAAAGCAGCATAGAAGAAACTTAAAGCAAATACCTTTAAGACTTAACATTAATGGTGTTCGGGGAAAATCTACAGCAACCCGGTTAACCACAGCTATATTGCAGGAGGCTGGAATAAAAGCTATTGGAAAAACAACTGGGACTGCGGCGATGATGAACTATTGGTTCACGGACGTAGAGAAACCAATTTTAAGAGGAAAGCAAGGACCAAACATTGGCGAACAAATTAAAGTAGTTGCCGAAGCTGCCTCAATGAAAGCCGAAGCCCTAGTAAGTGAATGTATGGCTGTTCAACCGGACTATCAAATTATTTTTCAAAACGAAATGGTACAAGCCAATTTAGGTGTTATTGTTAATGTGCTTGAAGATCATATGGAAGTACTTGGACCGACTTTAGATGAAGTAGCAGAAGCCTTTTTAGCAACAATACCCTACAAAGGCAAGCTAGTTGTTACAGAAGGTCCATATTTAGAATACTTTAAAAAAGTTGCAAAAGAGCGTGAAACGGAAGTTTTTGTAGCGAAAACAGAAAATGTATCAGAGGAATATTTAAGAAAGTTTGATTACATTCTTTTTCCAGAGAACGTTGCCATTGGGTTAGCCGTAGCAGAAGCCTTAGGAATCGATGAAAGTGTAGCCCTGCAAGGCATGCTAAACGCAAAGCCGGATCCAGGCGCCCTAAAAATTATGGGATTAGGAAATATGTATACACCATCTTACTTTGTAAATGGATTTGCAGCCAATGATGCCGCATCTACACTAAGTATTTGGAATCGAGTGGAACAATTGGGATACACCCAAAACAATGCAGTTGTTATAATGAACTGTCGTTACGATCGAGTAGATCGAACAGAACAGTTTGCAAAGGATGTATTGCCCTACATTAAAGCAAAGGCATTAGTAGTTATTGGTGGAACAACTCGTCCAATCATTAAGGCTTTTGAAGAAGGGAATATACCTATTGATAAAATCCATAGTCTGGAAGGCAAATCTGCCCCAGAGATTATGAAAGTACTAAAAGAATATTTTTCAGACCACGTTATTTTTGGGATTGGAAATATTCACGGTGTCGGAGAGCCACTAGTAGAATTACTAGAAGAAGATAGACATCATCAAAAAGAATCAACGGACACATTACACGAAAAAGGTCAATTAATTGGCTAAAGGGAGGAAAATACTGTGGTAACAGATTTATATATTGCAATTGTTATTGGTACGATACTGAGTTTGTTATTTGTTGAAATTACAGGCATAACTCCAGCAGGATTGATTGTACCTGGTTATATGGCACTTGTACTAGATCAACCAATTTTTGTTTTAGTAGTGTTTGCCATTAGTGTGTTGACTTATATTTTTGTAAAGAAAGTTTTATCTAAACACATTATTTTATACGGTAGAAGAAAATTTACAGCAATGTTAATTACAGCTATTTTATTAAAGATTGGGTTTGATTTACTCTATCCATATATTCCATTAGCACCTTTTCAAGCTGCAGAGCTTAGAGGGATTGGTATCGTAGTACCTGGATTAATTGCAAATACAATTGATCGACAAGGAATGATATTAACCTTAGGAAGCTCACTTTTATTGAGTGGGATTACTTTTGTCGCAATGATGGCATATTATGTAATCCTATAGAGGAGGCAAATAATGAATAAGAAGCTAACGATAAAAGAGAAATTTCTAAAAATAAAAAAGCGTCATAGAAAAAACACAAATTGGCATGTGAGTATGACATTAGTAGTCACCCTAGTTCTTATGGTGACTTTCAATCTGTTTACAAGTGCATCTCCAAAAATAATAACAGTAAATAACGATGATACACTACTGTCCTTAACAATGGTAGGAGACATCCAATTAGGGCACTTTATTGAACGGGAAGGAAATCGTAAAGGATTTAATCAAGTATTTAGTAATGTTGCTGATTTATTAAACAAATCTGACTATGTTACAGGAACAATGGAAAACGCCGATAATACAACAGTAGGGCAGTCTCGAGAATTTTTAAAGGCGCTACAATCCGCTAATTTTCAAAATATAAATCTAGGAACCAACTCCATGACCATAGAAAATACGAAAGAGGCGATATCTTCACTAAATACGGTAGGTCTTGATTATGTAGGTATTGGTAGTGATATCCTTGATGCGCAGAATATTTTATATCAGGACATTAACGGTGTAAGGGTTGCAACTTTAGGATTTAATCAACTTGGAGGAAACTACGCAGGGAGAACCAACCCAGGAACATTACCAGCTTTACCAAATATTTTTATGCCCTTAATGAGAGAAGCGAATGAAAATGCTGATTTGGTTGTTGTGCATGTACATTGGGGAGATGAGTTTGCGTCAAGACCAAATGATCGTCAAATTCAGCTTGCTGAACAGCTTACTGACTTAGGAGCAGATATAATTATTGGGAATAACCCTAATGTAATTCAACCTATGGAAATGATCGGAGATACCCTTGTATTCTATAGTTTGGGGAATTTTATATACGAACAAACTTTCTCCACTCGAAAAGAAGGAGTTATAGCAAAGCTTGATATTGACAATAATGGTAATGGACGATTAGAATTAATTCCTACGTGGTTAAATGAAGGTAAACCGACTCCTTTAACAGGACGTTTAGATTTTTACAGAAGAAACCGGGTTATTAAAGGAATTACTAGAGATTTAAATAAAGAAGCATGGACAGTGGAAGACAATAAGGTGATTATTCAACTAGGAGATATGTATGAAATTTCTCAAGAAAATGAGTTGAATTTAGATAACGACAATGGCTTAGATTATGAAATGTAACTTAACCAGTTGAGAAAATTAAGTAGTTAAATTGTATTATAAGAATGGAGGCCACGAAAAATGGCGTCAAAAAAGATAATAAGGGGAATCATATTTTTAGTTGTCATCGTGGCACTAGGAGTCTTTTTATACTTTCAAGGCTATTTTAATGGGATTCCAAATGAAGGAAAACAAAATGAAGACGTGGGAGTAAAAACACATTATGGGGTAAGTGCAGGACACCCTATCGCTGTAGACGTGGGCATGGAAGTACTAAGCCGAGGAGGAAATGCCGCAGACGCAGCAATTGCTGTTTCCTATGTATTAGGGGTCGTAGAGCCCTACGCATCAGGTATAGGCGGTGGTGGTGTCATGTTAGTACATCCAGGAGAAGGTGAAGAAACCTCAGTTTTTGACTATCGGGAGGTTATGCCTTATTCGAGCACTATGCTTAGAAGTCACGTTGGTGTGCCTGGTTTTGTAAAAGGAATGGAAGAAATTCATCAAGCCCATGGTTCATTACCCATGGAGGAGCTAATAGCACCGGCAATTGAATTAGCAGAACAGGGTTTTGGTATTAATGTAGTGTTAAGTAATAGAATTAGTGATGCTTATCATAAACTACCAAGAAGTCAACTTCCTCATTTTTTTCCTAACGGACAAGCTTTAGGTGCCAATGAGGTACTTATTCAAGAAGCGTTAGCCCAAACCCTAAGAATAATTCAAGAGCAGGGTGCAGAAGCATTTTATAGTGGACAAATTGGTCAGACCATCGCCAATAGAATAGGCAGCATAGAACTGTCAGATCTGAATAACTATGAAGTAATACAAAGTGAAGCAATAAGTGCACCATATAGAGGATATGATGTAATAACTGCCCCAGCTCCTTTAGCTGGTATTACATTAATTCAGATGCTGCAAATGGCTGAGGTTTTAGAACTGAATGAAATAGACTATACAAATGCCCAGTCAGTCCACCTGTATAATGAGATTACAAAAAGAGCTTATCAGGATCGAATTAGCCATATTGCTGATCCAGATTATCATAACGTACCCGTAGAATTGTTACTTAGTCCAAAGCAAATTCAAAGTCATGCGGAAGACATTTCATATGATCGTGCATCTACGGGCTTTACAATGTACGACACACCAGCAGATGAAGATGATGGGCATAATAACACCACTCATTTTGTGATTGTAGATGGGGACGGGATGATGATTTCAGCAACGCATACACTTTCTCACTTTTTTGGATCAGGTGTTTATATAGATGGCTTTTTTATAAATAATCAGCTATATAATTTTAGCACTACGCCAGGATCGCCTAATTACCCTGAACCTGGAAAAAGAACCAGAAGCTTTATTGCTCCTGTAATTCTTGAAAAAGAAGGGGTACCTGTTTTAGGGATTGGTACACCAGGAGGACGACACATTCCCGAGGCATTAGGGCAAGTAATGATTAATTTAGTTAATAATGAAAAAAATATACAGAATAAAATTGATTTACCTCGATTTTTAAACCGAGATGATGCCATATACGTAGAAGCAACTATTCCCCGAGAGGAAAGAAATAGATTAAGAGAGTTAGGGTATATAGTTGTAGAGTTCAGATCCGAGCACTTATATGGCGGAGTACATGGATTATATGTAGACCCTGATAATGGTAGAATATATGACGGTGGTGACCCTAGAAGAGGTGGCGCATCCCAGGCTAGAAATTAACAGCGATGATAGTCGCTGTTTTTTTATTTAGAAATTAGTTCTAGTTGGAAGTACAAAGAGTTTTAACAATCGTTGAGCAGTTGTTGAACGGTTGTTCAACCATTGTTCAACCATTGCTTAGCCATCGTTAAACCACTGTTGGACCATCGTTCAACCACTGTTCAACCATCGTTCAACCATTGCTTAGCTATCGTTTTACTATCGTTTAACAATCGTTCCAAAAATCTGTGTTTTAATTTTTGTGATTCTTTTCAGAATACACTATAATAGATATAAGACTGAAGTAATTTTATTCAAGAAAAAAGGAGTACAAAAAGATGAATCTTTTAAGTGCAGAAAATATAAGCAAAAGTTATAGTGAAAAAACGCTTTTAAATAATGTCAGCTTTGGTATTAACCAAGGAGACAAGATTGGAATCATTGGTATTAACGGTACAGGTAAAACAACACTGTTAAAAATTACAGCAGAAGTCGAAGTCCCCGACGCAGGCAGAGTGATCCGTAATAATAACCTTGTCCTGGAATATTTACCCCAAAATCCAAACTTCGACTTAGATGCAACTGTATTAGAGCAGGTCTTTCGATCTAATTCAAAATTAATGGGGTTAATTAAAGAATACACCCAGCTAAGTCAAAGTGGTCAGGCTTCTAGTGATAGGATGATTAAGCTAACGCAAGAAATCGATGCACTAGGGGGTTGGACATTAGAGAGTGAAGCGAAAGCAGTGCTTACCAAGCTAGGAATTACAGATTTTGAAGCAAAAATAGGGGCGCTTTCAGGAGGACAAAAAAAGCGTGTGGCATTGGCCTCTGCTTTAGTGAATCCTTCCGAGCTACTAATCCTGGATGAGCCAACAAACCATTTAGACAGTGATATAATCGATTGGTTAGAGCAATATTTAAACAAAAGAAAAGGTGCACTACTTATGATTACCCACGATCGTTATTTTCTTGACCGGGTGGTAAATAGAATTATTGAAATTGATAAAGGAAATTTGTATGAATATACAGGAAATTATAGTGAATTTTTAGAAAAGAAGTTTGAGCGAGAGCAAATGGTTGCAGTACATGAAAAGAAACGACAAGACATGTACAAAAAAGAACTCGCCTGGATTAGAAAAGGGGCAAAAGCCCGAACAACAAAACAAAAAGCAAGAATAGAACGATTTGAAGCACTTCAGGATGGACAGGTTCAAACCGAAGATGATAGGATGAATATTTCAGTAGGCAGCAGTCGCCTAGGGAAAAAAGTAATAGAACTACACAATATAACCAAAACATATGATAATAAAGTAGTATTAAATGATTTTAATTATGTCGTTTTAAGAAATGATCGTGTTGGTATAGTGGGTCCTAATGGTAGTGGAAAGTCGACCTTGATGAACATTATAAAAGGAGATTTAAAACCTAGCAGTGGACAAGTCGAGGTAGGAGAAACCGTAAAGATTGGACTGTACTCCCAGGAGACCTATCACATGGATGATTCTCTAAGAGTCATTGACTATATAAAAGAAGTGGCAGAGTACATTACAACCGCAGAAGGAGATAAAATAACTGCATCTCAAATGTTAGAAAGATTTCTATTTCCTTCCCATATGCAGTGGACATTTATAGAAAAACTTTCTGGAGGAGAAAAAAGAAGACTACATTTACTAAGGGTCTTAATGGGTGCACCAAATGTATTGCTACTAGATGAACCAACCAACGACTTAGATACCGAAACCCTGACGATCCTTGAGGATTATATAGATGAATTTCCTGGCGCAGTAATTACTGTATCCCATGACCGATATTTTCTGGATAAAATAACAGAAAAGATTTTTGCAATAGAAGAAAAGGGAAAAGTGAAACAATATCCGGGGAATTACTCAGACTACCAAAGAATGAAAAAAGAATCTGAAAAAATTACTGAACAGAAAAATAGCAATAAAAAAACAACAAGTAATCAATCCTGGAAACAAGAAAAAGAAAAGCCATTAAAGTTTACATTTAAAGAGCAAAAGGAATACGATGAAATAGATGATGTAATAGCAGAGGTAGAGGCTAATCTTGAAACCCATGAACAAAAGATTAATCAAGCTGGGGCGGATCATGTGCTGCTACAACAACTAACGGAAGAAAAAGAAATTTTAGAAGCACAGCTTGATGAAAAAATGCAGCGATGGGTGTACTTAAATGATTTAGCTGAGAAAATTGAACAACAAAGAACGAAGTAGAGATTAAATATTAACAAAAGCCTTGGGGCAGAAATTGAAATTTGGGGATAACCAACTTAAAAATTGATGTAAATGTGGGTAAAAAAGAAAACTTCTTTATATAAAGAAGTTTTCTTTTACTTGAGGAAATTACATAATTACATTATTAAAGGTTTTCATAGAATAAATAGACAAAATGTTACCTGAGGTCGCGCCTCATTTGTTGACTTGTATCATTGAATTTAAAACAAAAAAACAAGTCGACAAATTCGAAGCAGGGAAGGTATATTTTTTATATTTATTCGTTTAAATTTAGTTATGTAATTTCCTCACTTATTTCACTTTTACAATCCAACCTTCAGGACCTTTAACATCTCCAAATTGAATACCATAAAGGGTATCATAGAGCTTTTTCGTTACTGGTCCAACTTCCGTTTCACTATGAAACACATGTAATTTACCTTTATGGTGAATACCACCAATAGGGGTAATAACTGCAGCAGTACCACAAGCACCAGCTTCCGCAAACTCATCCAAATGATCTACTAGTACATCTCTTTCCTCAACTTCCATACCTAAATACTCAGAGGCAATATGCATTAAAGAGTATTTCGTAATACTCGGTAAAATAGAAGGGGACTGAGGCGTTATAAACTTATTATCTTTCGTTATTCCGAAAAAGTTAGCTGCCCCAACTTCTTCAATTTTTGTGTGCGTTGCAGGATCTAAGTAAATACAGTCTGCAAATCCTTGTTTGACTGCAAGCTCATGAGGATACAAACTAGCTGCATAGTTACCTCCAACCTTTGCTTCCCCAGTACCATAAGGAGCTGCCCGATCATACTCAGAAATAATAAAGTTAACAGGTGTTAAGCCACCTTTAAAGTATGGACCAACGGGTAAACAAAACACACAGAATAAAAACTCAGGAGCAGGCTTTACGCCGATATTATCTCCAACCCCAATTAAAAATGGTCTAAGGTAAAGTGTTGCACCAGAACCATACGGGGGTACAAAGTGTTCATTAGCTTTAACAACTTGTTTACAGGCGTCAATGAACTTTTCCTCAGGAACATCCGGCATTAACACCCTGCGCGCACTCCTGTTGATTCTTTTCGCATTTTCATCTGGTCTAAATAGTTGAATAGAACCATCCTTTGTTCTATAAGCTTTAAGTCCTTCAAAGCATTGTTGACCATAATGAAGCGCCGTAGAAGCTTCACTAATTGTTAAATTGTTATCTTTAACTAATTCACCATTGTCCCATTGTCCGTCTTTCCATTTAGAGATATAACGATAATCCGTTTTAATATAAGAAAAACCTAGATTTTCCCAATCAATATTTAATGACATTTTATTAACCCCCTAAAGTATATTTGTGAGCGTATTATTATTTTATTCTTAGTGAGGAAATTGCATAATTTCATTATTAAAGGTGTTCATAGAATAAATAAAAAAATGTTACCCGAGGTCGCGCCTCATTTGTTGACTTGTATCATTGTATTTATAATGAAAAAACAAGTTAACAAATTCGAAGCAGGGAAGGTATATTTTTTATATTTATTCGCCTAAATTTAGTTATGTAATTTCCTCAAGTATATAATGCTTAATTATTATTGTAGCAAACATTAAGAAATGATAGAAGTATAAATACACACAAATTATTTAAATTTTTAGAAAATTCGTGTGTATTTACGTATTTGCAAACTTGTGACTTCACTGTCGGTCAGTGCAACAGTTGTTAGTTGGTTAGTGGTTAGTTGGTTAGGACATTCGCAAACCTTAGAACCGAGATCCTTCACTTCGCTCAGGATGACACACTCTCTTCGCTGCTTGTCATTCTGAGCGAAAGCGAAGAATCTCAGACCCTAAAGTCAAACCCGAGATGTATCACTAGGTCAGAATAACAAGTAAATCTAGAGTCAAACCCGAGATCCTTCGTTACACTCAGGATGACATACTCTCTTCGCTTGTCATTCCTCTCTGTGTAAGCGACTGACACAAAACTTCTTTTTGGTCATCTGCTTGCACGCTGTGTAAGCGACTGGCACGAAACTTCTCTTCGGCCATCTGCTTATGAGCGAAAGCGAAGAATCTCAACCCCTAAAGCATCACCCTTAGCCTTTGTATTACTGTGGCTTACTTATAAACATTTGTGTGTAAACATATCCATACCTTGGACTAGGCTTAACACCAATACCAATATGGGTAAAGTCAGGGCTTAAAATATTTCTTCTATGACCACTACTATTCATTAAAGAAGTATGGGCATTTTGAACATTATTATTCCCGGCTAAGTTTTCACCGGCATGTAAATAACTTATACCAAAGTCATCTAACATATCAAAAGGACTACCATAGGTAGGTGAGTTATGACTAAAGTAATCATGATCAACCATATCCTGTGATTTAACCCTAGCGACTCTTGTAACGTCTAAATCTACTTCTAGGGCAGGTAAGTTATTACGTTCTCTTTCTTGATTAACAAGTTCCACCATTTGACTTTCTTGATCGGTTAAATCACGAAGAGGCCCATCTGCAGTTCTAGGAGGCTGCTCTGGTGTTGGCTCATCCCGAGGCGGTGTTATATCCGGCTGTCCTGGGGATAAATCCTCGGCTGGTGGCGTTTCCACTTCTGGTTGATCCGGTTCATCAACATCTGTTCCCGGGGGAGCAGGTGTATCTGGTTCTGTAATTGGCTGCAAAGTATCATCTTGTTCATCTGGTATAGGTGTCTCAGGTTCTGGATCCGCTGGAGGCGCTGGTGTTTCTTGTACATCATCTCCAGTAGGCGGATCAACAGGTGTTGGGATACGTACCGGTTGCTCTGGTGTCAAATCTGCTTTTTGTCGCTCTCGCACAATTGGTTGTGCATCAAATATTGGTATAGCACCAATTTGATGATTGTCTAATTCTATTGCATACCAATCACCAAATTCATCCAGCACACGAACAATTTCATCCTGGTCAAGTGTGCCAATTGTATCAAAACGATTACCAAATCCTGATTTTACATCAATTTTATCAGAAAGAATCCTAGTGTATCGAACCGGTGCTATTTTAAAAATAGAAGAGTGGTTTGTTTCTAACTCCTCCTGCATGCCTTGTCTATTATCAGGTACTTCATCAGTACCAGTACATGCAGAAAAAATAAACATGGAGAAAATGATTGTAGCGATAATCCATTTTCTTTTCTTCATACGAATAACCTCCTAAATATTTAAGTAAAATTATTTATGATTTTAAACATATTTAGTATTTGCTTTTAAAGTACATATATATTAGCATTATTGTAAAGTAGTTTTTGGAAAAAAAGGAATGAACATGTTATAAAGCAAAATTTGAATAAAAAACAAGTGTTTTCATCATACTTGTAGCAAAAGAGGTTAAGCAACGAAAGGATAAGATATGAAAGAACAAAATTATATGACATCAAATTATAAAATAATTGGAAACAAATTTAAAGAAGAAAAAAAATTACATAAAGCCCTTCAATTTTATAAAAAGGCATATAAAAGCGATCCTGAACAAAAAGATAATGAGCTACTTTTAGATATGGGTCTAATTTATGATGAATTAGAAGATTACTCCGCTGCTAAGGAGAAGTATATAGAAGTAATTGAAAATAATCCAGAGGATCCTAGAGGATACTATAGTCTTGCAATGACATATGATAATCTTAAGGAATACGATAAAGCAATTAAATACTATAAAAAAGCAATTGAACTAGACCCAGATTATGATCGGGCATATTTTTTTCTAGCCAATACTTATGATGAAATGGGAGAAAAAAGAAAAGCAATTGCTTATTATTTAAAAGCCATAGACGCAAATCCTCTATACTTTTGGGCCTATGTGAATACCGGATGCATCTATGAAGAGTTAGATGAAAATGAACAAGCCCGTGTTATGATAGAAAAAGCCCTTTGTATTAAGCCGGAAAACTATAAGGCTTTATTCAATATGGCAGTTATTTTAAACAAACTAGATCGTAAAGAAGAAGCAATCGATTTTTATTTAAAGACCATAGACCAAAATCCAAAGTTTGCTTTTAGCTATTTAAATGTAGCGATTATATACAAAGAAAAGGAGCGCTATGAAAAAGCAATACAAGCGCTTACTTCAGGAATTAAATATAACAAAAATGTGTCAGTGCTGTATTATAACCGGGCCTGTTTATATACAATTACAAAGGATTTTGAACAAGCCATAGATGATCTAGAGAGTAGCTTTAAATTAAATCCTGGACTTAGAGAGTATGGTAAAATGGATGAAGAATTAAGACCGCTACATCATTTAGCGCTATTTACGCAAAAAAATCATTAGAATTTCTATTGAGAAGTCTAGAGAATGTGATGCTTCACTAATTTCTAGACTTCTTGTAGTTAAAGTTTCAAAGTATTACATTATTTGCAACTATAATTCCATCATTCAGTCTTATATAATTAAGTTATAGACTAGTTAAAACAAAGGACTGAATAGAATGAAGAATAGGATAAGCTTATTAACAAAAATAGTGGCTGTTATATTACTAGGATCAGTAAGTTTGTGGACATTTTTTTTAATTAATAATAATAATGATGATGAGTCTGTTACAATGGAAAGCTTTGAGAATATAAAAAGCGATACAAGCGATAAAACTGAGATTTTGATAGCGTCTCAAGAAGTTGATGTAAAAGAAGAAATAGATGCAAAAGAAGAAATAGATGAAATAGATGAAAAAGAAATAGATGAAGAAGAAATGGAAATCGATGAGCAAAAATATGAACCAGAACAGGAAACCTCCGTGGTAGAGCGTGAAACTTCTAATGAAACAAAAGAACAGACTGCAAAAAAGAAAATAGTCAAAAAACAAGCACCACCAACCGAGGTTGAACAGGTAGCCCCTGAAGAGCAATCAAAAGAAGAAACGGTTAATGAAGAAAATGCAGACAAACCCTTTACGAAAGTAGAAGTAGACCAACAATTGAATACATACGTATTAAGGGAAATAGAAAAGTATAATGGAAGCTATCCTTATTTACTTAATGAAGATTATGATAACTACAATGGGGTAACAGAAACAATATACTTTAATAATCAGAAACTTTTAAGAGCCCATCCTAGCGGTAATAGAGCAAGTCATTGCTCTGGAATTACTTTTGAAGTGTTTTTTAATGCGATGCAGGCTAGAAATAAGGCATTAGGCATACCAATAGAAGATTTTAATGGTATGAATAGAGACCAATTATTTGATTTTATTTTGCACTGGTATGCCGCCCAAGGACCAAAATCACAAAGCAATATTGTGGTAGCAGTTGAAAAGTACGGTGTTGGTCTAGGTGTTAATAGACTAGAGGATGCCAGAACAGGTGACTTTATAGACTTTAGTCGAGAAAATAATACAGGACATACAGCGGTATTTATGGATTGGGTGCGAGAAGGAAATAAAATCGTTGGATTTAGATACTGGTCTAGTCAAGGAACAACCAATGGCATCTCATATAATACGGAATATTTTAATGTTACTAGAGCTAATGGTAGAAGAGGTATCGTTATAAAAGACCAATTGTATATTGCGAGAATACATCCAGTAAGTAAGTATAGACCCTTTAATTAAAGTTTAGTGAGGCGTGTTGTAGTGGAAAAAACAAATATAGTATTCATACAAAAGAATTTAGTAGAATGGTTTAGAAAAAACCAGCGAGTTTTACCTTGGAGACAAACAAAAAATCCCTATTATATTTGGATATCAGAAATTATGCTTCAACAAACAAAAGTTGATACAGTGATAGATTATTATAATTACTTTATCACTAAATTTCCTACTGTAGAGGATCTTGCCCAAGCAAAAGAAGAAGATGTACTAAAGGTATGGGAAGGGTTGGGGTATTATTCAAGGCCAAAAAATATGATGAAAGCAGCCCGAGTAGTCAAAGAAACTTATGATGGTCAGATGCCAAAGAGTTATAAAGGATTAATTAGCTTACCAGGCATAGGTCCATACACTGCTGGAGCGGTTGCCAGCATTGCCTACAACATAGCAGTCCCTGCAATTGATGGAAATGTTTTAAGAGTATTTTCCCGATTATTTAATATATCGGAGGACATTACCCTAAACAATACAAAGAAAAACTTCGAAATAATAGGCCAAGATGTCGTACCAGTTAACAGCCCAGGAGACTTTAACCAAGGACTTATGGAATTAGGGGCATTAATCTGTGTTCCCAGAAAACCCAGATGCACAGAGTGCCCTTTGACAACTCAGTGTAAAGCCTACGCCCTGAATATACAAACTGTGCTGCCAGTTAAGACAAAAAAGAAAAAGCAAAAAGTACAACCTGTTGAAGTAGGTTTAGTAACCCATGAGGATAAAATATTAATCACAAAGCGACCAACTACAGGTTTATTATCAGATTTATGGGCACTTCCAATAGTTGAGACAGATCAAAATTTAGAGGCAGGGATAAGTATAGGATCAGAACTAGAACACATCTTCAATCTAAAAGTAATAAAGGCAAGACCAATACTACAAGATAAGCACGTATTTACCCACATTAAGTGGGAAATGACCCTTTTCCAAGTAGATATTGAAAAAAGAATCGAAGTAGATTACCCCAAAATGAAATGGGTAACCAAAGAAGCCTTAGAAGAATATCCACTTCCCACAGCCGTGCGAAAACTACTAAAAAATATATAGCGTGGGATTATAAAAGTGCCGAAAGGCACAAACGATAGCTAAGCAATGGTTGAACGATGGTTGAACAATAGTTGAACAACCGTTTAACTACGGTTTAACAATTGTTAAAACCAAGGTTTTAACTCCCTTTCCAACTTTCTACTTTCTACTTTCCAACTTTTATCTTGACATGTCTCATAAAAATTGATATTATCTACTTAATTAAAATGATAATCATTATCAATAAAAAGGAGGTTAAATATGACAGCGTTATTAGTAGGAGCGGATAGACTGGGGAACATACCAAATGCTTTAACAGATTATGGCTTTGAAGACTATATTCATTGGGACGGAAGAAAAAAGAAAATGAGAAGTTTAGCCATACCAACAGAGGTTAACATGATCATTGTTTTCCATGACTTTATTGAACATAACATCACAAAAATCATAAAGCAAAAAGCAAAGCAAATGAACATCCCCTGTGTTTTCAGCAGAAGATCCTGTAGTGACATGGTCTATCAGCTAGAAAAATGTGGAGATTGTACTTTATGTAAAAAATAAAAATAAAATAAAACTTTTAATAACAAGATTTCTTTATAATTAAGGGGTCTTGTTTTTTATTTATAATTTAATAAACAATACCCTTTATGGTATAATGATAAAAAATGTCGAAATTAAATAATTCTAGTAATTCTACAGAGGGGGAAACACTGTGAAAAACAAAAAAAGGATGTACTTAATTTTTGTAATGATTATGCTAACGGCCTTTACAACTATGTCTTTTGGTCTTGAAGCGCCAGAGAAGGGTTTAGTTACAGATATTTCTGGACTACCTCAGTGGACAAATGAAGATTTCATAGAAACTGAAGTGAGAATAGAAGTACTTATTGCTTCTTGGTGTGATGTATGTGCCGAATTAAAGGCTGACTTGCCAGGGCAATTATATACTAGATTCAGTGAAGATGAAGTGGCTATGAGAGTTTGGGACAACGCGGAAAGAGAAGTAATTGACTATTTTGATGAGTTAATGGAAGGAGCAGAAGCGCCTCCTGAACTTTTTGGATTTGTTCCTGTGACTATAATAAATGAACAGTACATCTATGGAGGATACGATAAAAATACCAGAGATATCCTACTAGCTGACATAGAAGCACTTCTAGCAGGAGAAGATCTGCCCTATGGTGGCAATATGACCCTAGATGCCTTTGACGAATTTGGTAACAGGAGAAGTCTAAGAGGTGCAATGCAATCTAGTATCATTGAGCGATTACTAGAAAACCCTACGTCACTCAACTACTATGTAGCTGGACTTGTGGACGCACTAGTGTTTTTAGATATGTTTATACTGTTATTTGCATTTTTGTTCTTTGCAAACATTAAAAAGCAAGGCAATACAAATACATATATAGTTACACTATTTTGGTCTATAGGTACTGTCATAGCCTTAACAGGAAGAAATCTAATAACAAATATCGAGGTATTTGAAAACCTTACCTTAGTAACTAATATTATTTTATATTTAATTATTATTGTTTTTACATATAAAGCATTTTGGTTTTTGTATAGACATGTCTTTTTCGCTGGTAGAAATATAAAGGTAAAGGAAACTAAATTAGAGAAATGGATTAAAAGTATTACAAGTGACAAATATGCGTATTTAACAAGTTTCTTATTGGGTCTGTTATTGGTATTTGGAAGATTAAATGACCCGGAACTTATTTTTAATCAAGAGCAGGTTAAGAATGAGTTGAGCACCCCATCTCTAATAAGCATGGTACTATTCGCATTAGGGATAGTTACACTTTTATTCTTGGTACAGTTAGTGGGTCAAAAAATAAAAGAAAGCCAAGATGATAGAAAAGATGCATCAGTTAGCAAACTTCAGATAGTTGGGTTAATCTTTTATCTTACATTACTAATTGCAACAATAGTACGATTTTTAATCTTTATAGGCTAAGGGGGGGAGAATTTTGAAAGAACGTAAGTTTTCAAAAACTAATTTGATTATCTTAGGAATTCTAGCAGTTATACTAATTGCTATACTAAGCAGTTTGAATTTAGGCAGTTTAATTAGTGGTGTAGAGTCCAATAGTGTATCTTTAAATCTTTTAGTATTTATTATGGCTGGACTAGTAGATGGGATAAATCCCTGTGCTTTATCGATGCTCCTCTTTTTTATGATGACCGCATTGAATATGGATAGAGAAAAAACAAATATTATGTTAATAGGTGTTATGTTTGCTTTAGGAACATTTATTGCTTATTTCTCAGCAGGATTAGGCTTGGTAAGATTGATTCGTTATATAGAAGTCATTAGCTACTTGCCTCCATTAATCTACGGAGTAACTGTGTTGGTTGCTTTTGCTCTTGGAATATGGAACTTTAGAGATGCTTATTACGCAAAAAAGCAAGACCTTAAAAATGTTACCTTGCAACTACCTTCAAAAAATAAAAAGTTTATACATAATATGATAAAAAAAATATCTGTAAACAAATACAAATATCCAATTGCGCTAGCTTTAGGGTTTCTTGTTACCTTGGCAGAACTATTGTGTACAGGGCAAATTTATTTTGCGGCTATGCTAGCCTTGCAGAGTTTTGGGAGTGTTAGTCAGACGTTATACCTAGTTATTTTTAATATTGGTTTCATATTGCCTATATTGATTATTACTTATATAATACACAGAACAAAGGAAATGATGAGTTTTTCTGAAGGTTTACTAAATCGATTATGGCTAATCAAAACGATCACAGGTGTTGTCATGATTGTATTAGGTTTTTACATTTTGAGTGAGTTCTTTAAATATGTACTTTAATGTTTAGTTGGGAGGGTGTACAAATGCCAAGTGAAATGGACTGCTATTGTGCAAAAGTTAAAGTTTTTGATGAAGATCACAACTTAATTAAAGAAGAATTTATAAACAAAATGATTTTAGCAGAATCGGTGTACGAGCAAAAAGGTGAAGAAATACTAGGAAATGGTAGCCCTTGTATGTTAGAAAGAAAGTTAATTGAAAAAAATGTATGCGTTGAAGTGATAAATAAAATAACACCAGAAAAAAAATATGACCGTAAAGAACTACAGTGGTTTTTTGACTGGTATGATTTAGAGGGAACATTTGTATCTTTTTCATACTAATTTATTACATGAAATTAACAATTAATTTATTTAAAATACAAAAATGTAAAAAAATAGTGCACGATATATGTACAAAACACAAATTTCTACAAAATTTGTGTTTTTATTGTTTACAGAAGTCGAATTTGATGCTAAACTAAGGGTGCAAAGTTAAAACATGCCATTGACATGCTAACAAAATCATTGGTGTTCATAATAAACACAAAGAAAATGCAACTTCATCACTTGTTAAAATTGCAGACATTTACTATAGAAGTAAGTGAACTGCATAAAAAAAATAAATGGAGGGATTTACAATGAAAATCAGGAATTCAAGACAGCTTTGTTTGATTTTGGTACTAGCATTAGTAATATCATTATTGCCGCTAGCATCATTTGCAAACACAAGCGGAGGATCATTCACTAACGTATCCTTTAGTGGTAGAACTTATAAATTATTTGTTCCAAATAGCTATGAGGCTGGAACAGATGTGCCATTAATGGTTATGTTACATGGATGTACACAAGATGCAGATCAATTTGCAGCAGGAACAAGAATGAATGATTTAGCAGCAGTTGAAAACTTTATTGTTATGTATCCTGTACAAACTTCTTCTGCAAACTCAAGTCAGTGTTGGAACTGGTTTGAAAGAGCGCACCAACATAGAGGGAGTGGCGAGCCAGCTTTAATCGCAGGAATGGTAAACCAAGTAAAATCAAACTTCTCAATTGATGATGACAGTGTATACGTTGCAGGTTTATCAGCAGGGGCAGCAATGAGTACAATTATGGGGGCTACATACCCAGACATCTTTAGTGGAGTTGGATCTGCTGCAGGACTAGAGTACAAAGCAGCAACAGGTATGACGGGGGCATTTACAGCGATGAGTTCTGGTGGTCCAGACCCAGTAAGACAAGGGGATCTAGCTTATGACGAAATGACAAAAAGCACACCTAGAGTAATGCCAACAATTGTATTCCACGGAACACAAGATTTTACAGTAG
>NZ_JAVKGO010000004.1:0-33518 GCF_031432315.1 Serpentinicella sp. ANB-PHB4 | reverse complement strand
AACTATGAAAGTGAATATGGAACAGCAACAGAGCACTATGTAGCTGGTAGATTAGATGTAACAGGTTACAATGAAATGGGAGCGAAATATGGATTTGGAACATCCTTCTGGCTTTATAGATTAGAAGGATCAACAACATGGACTGACGAAGAACCAGTGGGTGTTAACCCAGAACCAGAGCCAGAACCAGAGCCAGAACCAGAGCCAGAACCAGAACCGGAGCCAGAGCCAGAACCGGAGCCAGAACCAGAACCGGAGCCAGAGCCAGAACCAGTAGTTTATGAAACAGCGAATGGAACAGCAACAGATCATTACGTTGCTGGAAGATTAAGCTATGCAGGATACCTTGAAATGGGTAACAAATATGGGTATTCAACATATTTTAATCTGTACAGAGTTGAAGGCACAACAACTTGGACTGACATAAAGCCTGAATAATAAAAATAAAACAACAGCGTGAATGCTATACAAAGCATTCACGCTGTTTATCTGTAGTGCTAATATAAGTAGATGAAACTTACATACCCAATTGGCTAGAACTGACTAAAAAAATTTTGGAAGATCTCTTCTTCTCTTCTGCTCCCAACGCCAAAAAAGTTTAAAGGTTGGTTACTTGATTCACTACTGGTAGTTTGATAAGTGTTTGTTTCAAATTCAGATACATTACCTCTTCTAAATTTTTGATAAGTTTCTGATTTCTTTAAGGAATTAAGCTTTTTACAATTCAAAAATATCCCTCCTATAAAGTAAAAGAATACGATAATAGCTAATTATATCAACAAAAACTTACTAAATCAATAAATATATCAAAATATTCAGACTATTTAAATAGAACATAAAGTTCTTGTATGTCATCTTTAAAGATCTTGCCTTTGATTTTCCCTTTCCATCTAACCAACTTATTACGATGGCTAAACGATAGCTAAGCAGTGGATGAACAACCGTTTAACTACGGTTTAACAACTGCTCAACTATAGTTAAAATTGACTTTCCAACTTTCCAACTTTCTACTTTTCGCTTTACAACTGTTCACCCACATTTCTGTCATCCTGAGTGTAACGAAGGATCTCGGTTTTGACTTTCCTTTACACTTTACAACTTATTACCATAGGAGAACGATAGTTAAGCAATTAGTTGAACAATGGTTTAACAACCGTTTAACAACCGTTTAACAACCGCTCAACTATTGTTAAAATTGACTTTCCTTTCCAACTAACCAACTAACCAACTGAATACTGAACGACAGTGAAGTATCTCGCTTTTGACTCAACCTAGTGTTAATTTAGGAGGTATGGTAAAATAAAGAAATAAAATAAACAGTTTATAAGGGGTTAATACAATGATCCAGTTAAAAGATGTTAAGAAGTCATATAAAAAAACAGAAGCTGTAAAAGGCATTAACATGGAAATAAAGCAGGGTGAAATACTCGGACTACTTGGTCCTAATGGAGCTGGAAAATCCACTACAATTTCAATAATTGCAACACTATTTCCACCAACAGAGGGAACGGTTACGTACAAAGAACAAGATGCCATTAAAAACCCTAAGCTAGTTAGAAAACATCTAGGTATGGTCCCTCAAGAAATTGCCCTGTACCCAGACCTATCAGCCTATGATAACCTAAAATTTTTTGGGCAGCTACAAGGATTAAAAGGCAAACTATTAAAAGAACGTATAGATGAAGTAATTGAGATAATAGGCATTAAAGAAAAAATAGATAATCCAATCAAAACCTATTCCGGAGGAATGAAAAGACGGGTCAATATTGGTTGTGCATTACTAAACAAACCAGAACTTTTAATTATGGATGAGCCAACAGTAGGGATTGACCCCCAATCAAGAAACCATATTCTAGAAACTGTGAAGAATTTAAATAAAGTAGGCGTAACTATAATTTATACCAGTCATTATATGGAAGAAGTAGAGTATCTATGCGATCGAATCTACATAATGGATAATGGTAAAATTATTGCAGAAGGAACCAAAGAAGCGCTAAAAGCAAGCATAACCAATGAGAATACTTTTGTGATTAGCTTAGATAAAATTAATCCTAATTTTGAAAAAATTGCAAGCAGAATAACAGGCGTAAACAGTATTAAGACAGAAGGAAGTAAAATGACTGTTAGTGTAGCAAAAGGAACGGATATTCTCAAAAACTTAATAAAAGCAGCAGAGGAAAATGGCATCGCAATCACCTCATTTTCAGAAAAAGTACCAACTTTAGAGGACGTATTTCTAAGTAAAACAGGCAAAAAACTCAGAGACTAAGGTGGTTTTTCTTCCTAAGAGAAACGAAGTATTTGGGTTTTAACCTTGGCTGTCATACTGAACGTCAGTGAAGTATCTCGGGTTTGACTTTGGGGGCTTGAGATTCTTCGCTAGCACTCAGAATGACAATCGGGAATATTTATCATCCCTGAGAGAATGAAGCATCTCGAGTTTGACTCTTGAATAAGTTTTAACAACAAGGAGTAAAGTTATGTACTATGTGTATATTCTAACTAACAAATCAAATAAAGTTGTATATACAGGAGTAACAAACAATCTAGAACGACGCGTATATGAGCATAAAAATAAACTTATTGTAGGCTTTACTAAAAAATATAACATCAATAAATTAGTTTATTATGAAGATACTCAAGACATAGAGTCTGCTATTATAAGAGAAAAAGAAATTAAAGGCTGGACAAGAACTAAGAAAAATCAGTTGATAGAAAGTAACAATCCACAGTGGATGGATTTATCTGTTGAACTTGGTTTTGCATGTGATGCTGATCGTTAGCTTTTAGTTGACTACCCTAAGAAGTGGGACTCCGGTTTTGATTTTGGCTTGTCATACTGAACGAAGTGAAGTATCTCGGGTTTGACTTTGGGGTTTGAGATTCTTCGTTAACACTCAGAATGACATTCGGAAAGAGCGTGTGCCCCTGAGAAGCGGGACTCTGGATTGATTTTGTTTTGTCATACTGAACGTAGTGAAGTATCTCGGTTCTAAGGTTTACGAATTTCCCAACCAACTATCCAACTAACCAACTTTCCACTGATATGTCATCCTGAAGAAACTGAAGGATCTCGATTTTGACTTTCCTTTCCACTTTCCAACTTTATCTCCCCCCACGCATATAATAATCAATACTGGGAAAAATTATAGCAAATAACTGAAATATTTTGACATATTTATACCGAAGTAATATAATTATCATAGTAAAATATAGCTTTTCGCTACACTTAAGTAGCGAAAGGTTTTTTTCATTACAAAGGAGGAAACACTGTGCAGGAAACCTTAGTGAAAGAAATATACCGCAACACCCAAGCCTACGAAAATAAAGAAGTTATCTTAAAAGGTTGGATCAGAACCTTAAGAGCCTCAAAAGCCTTTGGTTTTATCGAATTAAACGACGGAAGCTTTTTCAAAAACATACAGATTGTATTTGAAGAAAATCTAGAGAACTTTAAAGAAGTATCAAAATTTGGTATTAGCGCTTCAATTATTGTGAAAGGCCAACTGGTTGTAACACCTAATGCAAAGCAACCCTTTGAAATAAAAGCGACAGAAATAACATTAGAAGGTGCATCAGCATCAGACTATCCACTACAAAAAAAGAGACATAGCTTTGAGTTCTTAAGAGAAATTGCACATATAAGACCAAGAAGCAACACTTTTTCAGCGGTATTCCGTGTGCGTTCTATAGCCGCTTATGCAGTACACAAGTTTTTCCAAGAAAAAGGATTTGTTTATGTACATACACCAATTATAACAACCAGCGACTGTGAAGGTGCAGGGGAAATGTTTAGAGTATCCACACTAGACTTTCAAAACATGCCCCAAACAGAAGAAAAGGCTACTGACTTTTCAAAAGACTTTTTTGGAAAAGAAACAAGCCTAACCGTAAGTGGACAGTTGAATGTTGAGTCTTACGCCCAAGCCTTTAGAAGCGTCTATACCTTTGGGCCAACATTTAGAGCAGAGAACTCAAATACAGCAAGACACGCAGCGGAATTTTGGATGATTGAGCCTGAAATTGCCTTTGCAGACCTTGAAGATGATATGGAATTAGCAGAAGAAATGCTTAAATACATCATTAACTATGTAATGGAAAATGCACCAGAAGAAATTGATTTCTTTAACAGTTTTGTAGACAAAGGTCTAAAAGAGCGTCTAAACCACGTTATAAATTCTGAGTTTGGAAGAGTATCCTACACAGAAGCTGTAGAAATACTTAAAAACTCTGGTGAAAAATTCGAATACCCTGTAGAGTGGGGCCATGAC
This sequence comes from Serpentinicella sp. ANB-PHB4, assembly GCF_031432315.1. NCBI lineage: Bacteria > Bacillati > Bacillota > Clostridia > Peptostreptococcales > Natronincolaceae > Serpentinicella > Serpentinicella sp. ANB-PHB4. Next base: position 29,247 of record NZ_JAVKGO010000004.1, on the reverse strand, counting down.
CTACAAACAGAACATGAAAGATACTTAACAGAAAAAGTATACAAGAAACCAATATTCGTAACAGACTATCCAAAGGATATTAAAGCCTTCTACATGAGAGTCAACGAAGACGACAAAACCGTAGCAGCAATGGACTTGCTTGTACCAGGGGTAGGAGAAATTATCGGCGGAAGTCAAAGAGAAGAAAGACTAGATATACTAGAAGCCAGAATGAAAGAATCCGGACTAGACCCAGAAGAGTACTGGTGGTACTTAGATCTAAGAAAATACGGAGGAACAAAACACGCCGGGTTTGGACTAGGGTTCGAAAGAGCCATCATGTACATGACAGGCATGACAAACATAAGAGACGTTATATCCTATCCAAGAACACCAAAAACAGCAGAATTTTAATTTAAGAGATGCCCTCGGGCATCTCTTTTTTTATATACTAGGAAACTTTTCTACTATAAAGCACTTCTTTTAAGTTATTCCAAAAATCGTTCACCACAAACAAACATCATCTAACAAAAACTGTTCTCCTTTTTATAAAAAAACAAAAAACAAATTCAAATTCAAATATTACATGCCTCCACTTGTCAAAAAGTTACCCTATTTTGTCGCAAACTTTATTAATTCCATCGCCCATACCTGACAAAAAAAGCACATTCCCCCTGATACAATAGCCTTACTCACTTTAAAACAGGAGAATAAAATGTATTCTGGTTAATCAATAGTTGAACAATGGTTTAACAACCGCTCAACAACTGCTTAACTATTGTTAAAAACTAACCAACTAACCACTAACCAACTAACCACTAACCAACTAACCAACTAAAACAAAAACAATAAACCAACACAAGGGGGAAGGACATGCCAAGTAGATCATTACAATTAACCATTAATCAACTAAATGAATCCATGCAACAAAACAAACCTAAAAAAACGATTGAATTTACCAGTAACAAACAAGCGGTATTTTTAAACATAATCGCTTTCCTTATGGGCAGGGTTGCCATATTACATAACTTAAATCCTTTTGGATTAGGATTTTTTGCCGCACTGCTTTTAAAAGACAAGAAATACGGCTATGTAGGCGTAACCGCTTTAATAGGAACCATATCTGCTAGAGGCCTTTCAGGAGGAGTGCCTTATGCTGTATCTACGGGAATTATTTACTTATTTCTATATTTTGCAGTAGACATAAGAAAAACAAGAACCTTGAAAGCAGCAACAATAACTGGGCTGTTACACTGCATAGTGTTACTACTATTTAGCTTAACAAAAACCTTTTATATGTACGATTTATTTATGACCGTCTTCGAATCCGTTGTTGTATTTGTCATCGTGTACATATCCATTAACGCCCTACCAATCGCATTACAAAAAAACAATAGAAAAGTATTGTCAACAGAAGAAATCATTTGTGCAGCAATTATTATGGCCCTATGTTTAGCGGGTTTCACAGATACTTATATTTTGAACTTATCTATTAAAAATGTATTAGGAATTATGCTTACTTTAGTTTTTGCCTTCAACGGAGGCGCAGCCCAGGGTGCAACAGTAGGGGTAACGATAGGACTTATAACAAGCATGTCATTAATTAGAGTACCACCAGTTTCAATAGGACTATATGCTTTTGCTGGCATGCTAGCAGGAACATTAAAAGAACTCGGGAAGCTAGGTGCAGCCTTAGGTTTTATACTAGGAAATATTATTTTAAACTTTTACATTAATGGTTACACAGAAGTATTCATACAAACTAGAGAAGTAGTGTTAGCAGCAATCATGTTTCTAATGATTCCAGATGCTTGGATGAGTTATTTCTCCAAGTTTTGTAATCCAGTTTCCAGTCTTATGCAAACGGATCAAACCCATAGTCAACGAATGAAGGGAATCATGCACGAGAAAATTAGTAACTTTGCATCAACCTTTGAAGAACTTGCATCAACCTTCGAAGAAATTGTAGAAGGTGAGGATGTGTTTGAACAAGAAGACCTCGGTAAACTCATTGAGGATGTGGCAAGCCACACTTGCACAGACTGCGGAATGAAAAGAAACTGCTGGAGCAGAAATTTTACAAGCACCTTTCAAAACATGAATGAACTACTTCTAACTATAGAAACAAAGGGACAAGTTAGTATGAAGGACTTGCCAAAAGAAATTAAAAAACGTTGCATAAAACCACAAGATATTCTAGAAAAAATGACTCACCTTTACGAACTTAGTCATTTAAATCTGGTTTGGAAAAAGCGAATGGGAGAAGGAAGAAAATTAGTCGGAGAACAAATAAAAAGTGTATCTCAAATATTAAAATCATTAGCAAGTGATGTAAACGAGGATATTAGATTTGACTCAGATGTTGAAAACAATCTATATATTGCATTAGATCAAGCCGGTTTATCTGTAAAAAAATTAATGGTATCCACCAATCAAAAAGGAAACGTAGAAGTAATGGTAGAAAAGAACCCCTGCTATAACAGAGAAAGTTGTAATGAAAAGTTTCTACCAACGATCTCAAAAGCCCTTGGAATAGACCTAATAAAGAAAACCGCCAAAAGCTGTTACTCGCATAACGAAGACGAGGGCTGTAGCTTTACCCTTGTAGAAGCAAATCATTTTGGAGCAACAACAAAGGTAGCAAAAATAAATAAATTAGGGAATGATTGCTCCGGGGATAGTTATACCTTTATGAACATCAATGAAAATCAGTATATGATGGCCATCAGCGACGGTATGGGGGCAGGAGAAAAAGCTTTTGTCCAATCTAATGCAACCATTACTATGTTAGAAAAAATGATGGAAGCCGGATTCGATAGAGAGATGGCAATAAAAACAATCAATTCAATGCTTATACTAAAGTCTTCAAAAGAAATGTTTTCCACAGTAGACATGGCACTAATAGATATGCACCAAGGTAACGTAGACTTTATTAAGATAGGCACAGCCCCAACCTACATAAGAAGAAAGAACGGAGATGTAGAAAGAATTAGTGCATCAAGCCTACCAGTAGGAATGCTTCAAGATATTGAAGTACAAGAAAACAGTCAAAAGATAACATCAGGAGACTTTATCATTATGGTTTCTGACGGCATATTAGAAGCCAATAACGATAACGAAGTTTGGATCTATAACATTATAACCAATGCCCAAACTAGAAATCCACAGCAACTGGCAGATGATATTTTAAAAGAAGCCCTAAGCTTTACTGGAAACGATCCAGAAGACGATATGACCGTCATGGTTACAAAAATATGGGAAACAGCCTCTATTTAAGCAGAGGCTGATTTATATAGTAGGAAAGTGCTACTGTCTGATTATATAAAAAACAGGGGTTGTAAGGGGTGAAATCCCCTGCCGAAATTTAGAATTTGCTGTTGTCGAAGGAAACCTAGAGTTTTCTAGTAAAAGTGGTGCTAACCGCTTCTTTATACAATCTACAAACTGATATTAATATGGATAAAAAAGAATTTTATAGACTATTTTACATATACAAGAAGGAATTTCCAATAAAATGGCGAAGATAATTTTATATAATATTAAGACACTTGATGATTGTTATCATAAAAGAGGTGATTTTCGTTTCGGTTTTATTGTCAATAATACTATGCCTAACAGTACTGCTTCAAGGTGGATTTTATCCAATTGTACATATTTTTATAGGAATAATCCTTTCTGTAATAGGTATGTTTACCTGCAAAACAGTACCTTTTAAAAGAGAAACAATTTTGATGGGTGTAATCTGCTTGGTATATTTAATAAGTACTATCATTACAGGTTTTTCAATAGATGTACTCATACGTTCAATTCATCCTATCACCCTCTTTCTATTTTGGTTAATTCTTTTGAATATAACTGTTGAAGAGAGGTTATCCATTATAAGGTTTGTAAATATATTTACTATTATAATTTCATGTGTTGCTATCATTTCATATGTAAGGATTTTTAATATTGGTGGAAGTGTTATAGTGAATCGGTTACAATTCCCTTTTCAATATGCCAATGCAGCTGGAATATTTTTTGCTGCAATTGCATTATCCATGAGATTTGAAAAAGAGAAAAAAGCGATTAAATATATTCCTATAATTGAAGTTGCACTTTTGCTCACCCAGTCCATAGGGGCAATAGCTTCCTATGTAGTAGGTATTGGACTAAGTATTATGTTTACACAAAAAAAAGAAAAAACAGAAATTTATATGCAGATTAATCAGAATTTAACTAGGTTATTTATCTCCACTGTATTTGCAGTAGGGATTTATATATCACGAACTATGCTTGACTCAAGTATTGTTGGTGGAGTTGTAATGGGTACGCTGATAGTAACCTGTAGGTATTATATAACCGTTGTAGAAAAAGTATTTAAATACAAGATGAATTATGTTTTTTATGCAATAAGTAGTATTGGTGTTATTTTTATATTTTCTACAGATAGACTAATGCAGGGAAGTCAGACCTTTGTAGAAAGATTGATTCAAATTACTGATGGTGGAAGAGCCATTCTATCAAATCCCTTAGTGGGTCTTGGTCCTGGAAACTGGCAGTATTTAAAAGGACAATGGCAGACAGCACAATACACAGCAACACATGTACATTCTAGTGTTATACAAATAGGAGTAGATGCTGGAATAATAGCCATTATAGCTGTATTGCTGTTAATTATAATTTTAATTAAAAGACTCAATCGAAAAAACGTCTATTTAACTTCTGCTGCTACTATTGTTCTACTCCACAGTGTTTTTGATTTTACACTATCTTTTTTATCTATAAACCTTCTATTAATTACATTGATTTTATCAAGTTTTAATGTAGATAAAAACAAAAGCACTATAAAAAGGACTTACGTCGTAGTCCCGATAGGACTAGTGGCAATTTTATTAGTTTATAGTTTTTTTGGACAAGTCACCATGCAAAAAGCACAAAGAGCAACAAGCGCTGGTCATTACATGGAGACTATTTCTATATTTGAAAAGAAGCCTGCATTGTTAAAAAACAGTTATCCTAATCAATTAGTGTATGTAGAAAGTCTTTTTGTATTAGGACAAAACGAAAAGTCGTTAAGTCTAGCCAAAAATTTAAAATATAACACAGTAGAAAAACACGTTATAGGGGCAAGAATTTTAGAAGAAAAGGGAGCCTACGAAGATGCAGTAAATACATTGATGTCAGGCATTGAATTAACACCCTATGAACTAGATCTATATGAGTATGCTCGGTATCTAATTAATGAAAAAATTCCTGAAGATAAAATAAATAAGCATATAAAAATGTATAACTACCATGTTGAGAAGTCAACAAAACAACAAAGCATTCTAGTGCAATATTTAGACAATCAACACCAAATACCATTATTACCTTAAATTTAAAGGTGCTAATGCGTAAAATAAATATAAAAGAAAAGGAGTATGATCATGGGAAAAAACAGTTTTAAAAAAGGGATTGTTTGGACACTAACAGTATTAATGATATTTTCATTAATGCCAAATCTAGTAGGGGGCGCCTTTGCACAGGCAGCGAATACATTTGTAGAACCAGAGTATGTGTATGATAATGTTTATCATTCATATGAAGGGTATGTAGCTGTGATGAAAGATGGAAAGTGGGGTTTTACAAATGAAAACGGAGAGCTGATTCTAGAGCCTGTGTATAATCAAGTGTGGGTTTCTGGACATGGACTGGCAAGAGTTAGCAACGAAGAAGGCATGTGGGGACTTGTAAATAAAGATGGTAAAGAAATAGTAAAACCAACATACAATCGAATACATGGGTTTAATGAAGGGTTAGCATTAGTAGAACATGAAAATGGATTTGGATTTATTAACAAAGAAGGAAAAGAAATTATTTCACCCCAATATGTAGAGGCCAGACCATTTGGAAATGGGTTTGCCCCAGTACAAAATGAAGAAGAAAAGTGGGGATTTATTAACAAAAAAGGTGAAGAAGTTGTAGAGCCTAGATATGTAAATGTAACATATTTTTGGGGAGATTTAGCTGCAGTACAAAATGAAGAAAAAAAGTGGGGATTTGTTGATAAAGAAGGTAGAGTAGTAGTCGAACCGAAATATGATGAAATTATATCGTATCTTTTAGGAGAGTTAACGGCTTTTAAAAATGACGAAGAAAAATGGGGCTTTATAGATCAAGAAGGGAAAGAAATTATAGAACCTAAGTATAAACAAGTTGGGTGGAATTTTTCAGATGGATTGTTACCAGTGAAAAATGAAGAAGGCAATTGGGGTTTTATAGATAAAGAAGGAGAAAATGTTATAGAACCTAAGTATAATGAAGTAAATTCTTTCGTTGGAGGCTTAGCAGGGGTTAAAAACGAAAATGATGAATGGGGTATTATTAACAAAGAAGGAAAGGAAATAGTATCACCGAAGTATAGTTACGTAAGGAGCTTTTGGGAAGGCTTAATAGGAATGCAAAATGAAGAACGAAAGTGGGGGATTGTAAATCAGGTAGGAGAAGAATTGGTAAAACCCCAATATAATAGACTAGGATTTTCTTATTCTGAAGGATTTCTTGCAGTACAAAATGAAGAAAGTAAGTGGGGCTTTATCGACAAAGAAGGAAATGGAGTTGTGGAACCTAAGTATTTGTGGGTAGGTAATTTTAATGAAGGATTAGCAGAAGTTTACGAGGAAGAATGGCAAAGAAGCATTATAGACACAAATGGACAGGAGTTAAGCGTACTATCAATATATGATTCGATAGATTCAGGTATAGTAGATGGATACATACAAGTAAGTAAGGGAGATAAAAGAGGAGTCGTAGATAGAGAAGGAAATGTTGTAGTATTAATTGAGGATCGTGGTTTAATGCTTTTTAGAAATGGCATTCTTGGTGTTGAAAAAGAGGGTAAGTGGGGTGTTGTAAACCTAAATACTTTACTAGAAGAACCGGAAGAAAAGCCAAAACAAGAAGAACCGATAGATGAAGAGTCGGGAGAAAAGCCAGTAGATAAAGAGGAACCAGCACAACCGACAAAAGTAGAAACAAGGTTAACGAGAAAAGAGTTTACGGCAAAAGAAACTCAAAATATTCAAATAGAAGAAAAAGTTGTACTAAATGTACCAACAAATATTTGGACGAAAGCAATAAATAAAGCAATAAAAGATGCCGGGCTAGATAGTTTCGAGAACGTAGAAATAAAAATCGAAGAAGTAGGAGCAACTATAGGATATGCCGTTGATAACTTAAAGTATGTGGCACCAGTATTTGATTTTTCACTAATGGCTGATAATACAAGAATTACCCAGTTTGGAGAAAAAATCGAGATGACATTCTCTTTCGATCCTGAAGCTGTAGAAAATGAGGACAATTTATCTGTTTACTGGTTTAACCCAGAAGAGAACAAGTGGGAAGCGATTGACAGCAAACTAGGAGAAGGCAATACAATTATAGGTATGACTGATCACTGGAGTAGATTCACTGTATTTGAGGATACAGCAGCAGAAGGTGCTGAAGAAGAAAAACAATCTGACAATCCAAAAACTGGAGACAAAGGAATTGCTCCTTATATCGTTTTAGCACTAGTATCAGGTGCAGTTTTATTCATTAACAGAAAACAAGTAAAAATAAACTAAACTGAAGCGGGGGATACCCCGCTTCTTTCATTTATGGTAAAATAGTACAAATAATATATACTAGTAGGTGAATAAATATGAAGAAAAAAATGATATATTTTATAGTGGCATGTATCTTCCTTTTTAGTGTAGGATCTATACTCCTAAAACTTAACGAATACCGAAAAAACGCTAGAGATTACAACGCAATAAGTGAAATTTATTATGTTGAACAAGACTACTACGGTGGGGAAGAACTCACAAATGAAAGACGTTTTGAAAGCTTGCTAGAATTAAACCAAGATACAGTTGGATGGATTCGCATTGATAACACAAGGATAGATTACCCTGTAGTACAAAGCCATGATAATAGCCATTACTTAAATATTAACTTTATGGGCAATAGAAACGAAGGCGGCGCCATATTCATGGATTATCGAAACAATCCAGTAGAACTTGACCTAAACACGGTTATATACGGACATCAAATGAGAGACGGATCCATGTTTAAAGCATTGAAAAATTATAAAGAATATGAGTTCTTTAACCAAGAAAAGATCATTCAGTTCAATACACCCCATGGGGAATATCAGTGGGAGATATACTCCGTATATGTAAGTGATCCAAATGAATATTATATAACACCAAATTTTAATACAGAAGAAGCATACACTGACTTCTTAAACCATACAATACATGCATCAATGCACACATCAGATGTAGAGCTGACAACCGATGATAAAATATTAACCCTTTCAACCTGTAGTTACGACTTTGATGACGCACGATTCGTAGTACACGCAAGACAAGTAAAAACTAACGAGAACTTACCAGCATTAGAATAAAATACATCCTTTCAGAAAATAATATTGTAAAGGCAAAACAATAGTGGTATAATCTAAATGTTATGTACATAGGTCGCCTAAGGGGCGACCTAACTAATTTAACGGACAAAAAAATAAATAGTGGAACAGTAGCTAAGCAATAGTTGTTATTACCATAGCTAAGCAATGGTTAAACGATGGTTGAACAATAGTTGAATAACCGTTTAACAACTGCTCAACAATTGTTAAAATTAAGGTTTTGACTTTCTCTTTCAACTTTCCAACTTACCATAGCTACGCAATGGTTGAACAATGGTTTAACAACTGCTCAACTATTGTTAAAACAACCCTAATTCTAATCAGCAAGCCTGATTTAACATAGAATACTCAAAAACAGAAAGGATGTAATAAACCATGACTACCAAGTATATTTTTGTGACCGGCGGCGTTGTATCTTCCTTAGGCAAAGGTATTACAGCAGCATCTTTAGGCCAACTTTTAAAAAGCAGAGGACTAAAAGTAAGCATTCAAAAATTTGATCCATATATTAATATCGACCCAGGAACCATGAGTCCGTACCAGCACGGAGAAGTTTTCGTTACGGATGATGGTGCAGAGGCAGATTTAGATTTAGGACACTACGAAAGATTTATTGATATTAACCTTAGCAAAGCAAGTTCAGTAACTTCAGGAAAAGTATACTGGAACGTACTTAACAAAGAGCGTAAAGGTGACTACTTAGGAGGTACAGTACAAGTAATACCTCACATTACCAATGAAATTAAAGATCGTATTTATCGTGTAGGAAAAGAAGGTCACTTCGACGTCGTTATTACAGAGATCGGTGGAACAGTCGGAGACATAGAAAGTTTACCTTTCTTAGAGGCAATTCGCCAGGTTAAATATGATGCAGGTAGAGAAAATGTCATGTACATCCACGTAACATTAGTACCTTACTTAGGAAAAGCAGGAGAGCTAAAAACAAAGCCAACACAACATAGCGTAAAAGAACTAAGAAGCATCGGAATCCAACCAGATGTTGTTGTATGCAGAACAGAACAAGCCCTTTCAGAAGAGATGAAAGATAAAATAGGTATATTCTGCGACCTTAATCCAGGAAATGTGGTTCAAAATATGGATGCAGACAGCATTTACGAAGTGCCACTAATGCTTAAAAAAGAAGGCCTAGACGAAATGGCAATTAAGCGATTAGGCTTACAAGCGGGAGACCATGACTTAGTGCAATGGAACGAGATTGTAGACAAGCATAAAAATCCAAAAGGCACTGTCAAAATTGCTTTAGTAGGAAAATATGTAGAGTTAAGAGACGCTTATCTTTCCGTATCAGAGTCTTTAACCCACGCAGGGATTCACAACGATGTAGAAGTTGACATTGACTGGATTAAATCCGATGATGTTAACGATGCAAATGCAAGCGAATTACTAAAGCATGCTGATGGAATTCTTGTTCCAGGTGGGTTCGGAGACCGAGGTGTAGAAGGAAAAATTGCAGCGCTAAAATATGCAAGGGAGAACAAAGTACCTATGCTAGGGATCTGCTTAGGTATGCAACTAGCTGTAATCGAATTTGCTAGAAACGTTGTTGGTCTAAAGGGTGCCCACAGTGCAGAGTTAGAACCAACGACACCATACCCAGTAATCGATCTAATGCCAGAGCAAAAAGATGTGCAAGACAAAGGCGGCACCATGAGACTTGGGTTATATCCATGTAAAGTATACCCAGAAACAAAAGCCCATGCGTCCTATAATGAAGATCTAATTTACGAAAGACATCGTCATCGTTATGAGTTTAATAACGAATTTAGGGATCAATTAACCGAATCAGGCTTAACAATAAGTGGGATCTCTCCAGATGAAAGATTGGTTGAAATCGTTGAAATAAAAGACCACCCATGGTACGTAGCCGGACAATTCCACCCAGAATTTAAATCTAGACCAACAAGACCGCATCCACTGTTTAGAGACTTTATAAGCGCAGCCAAAAATACTAAGTAGTAATATAAAATACATTGAAATATAATCAAGGAGAAGGTCTTTTGCCTTCTCCTTTTTTCAATGTTTAAACAAATTTTAAAGAAACTTTGAAGAATTCAAAAATTAATTGCGAATTTAAAATTTATAGTGTAAAATGTGTAGTGTGAAAATGTAATATATTTCTAATGCGTATCATGAAAGTATATAGAGGAGTTTGTATACAAATGTAGAATTTATTACTAGAAATATTATTATGACAGAAATTAAATGTAGACATATTTTTGGAAACATAGGAGGCATATAAAATGGAACGAGAAATGGAACAAGAAATTAGCCTGAGAGAACTAATAGAGATTGTTATAAAGAGGAAAGTATTAATTGCAATTGTAACATTAATCGCAGTAGTAATGTCAGTTTTTTATAGCTTTGTTATAGTAACACCGGTTTATGAAACAAAAATGGTACTAATGGCGTCTAACTTTGTAGATCGAGTTCAGCCAAATAGAATCGACGGTGATATAAATACTTTATTAGACTCAGTATCTAGATACCCTAGTATGACCTTAGAGACTTTTAGACAGCAAATTATGTCTCCTGTTGTTATGAAACAGACAATCAAAGACCTAGGACTTGAAGAACAATACGACCACGAGCGTTTAGCCAGAAACATAAATTTAGAGACTGTAAGTGACACAAATCTTATTACAATAAGTATGCGTCATTCAGACCCTGAACAAGCAGCCAGAATTGTCAATCAATTAGGTAAAAACTTTGTTAGTTTCGTGTCAAAAAATGCCCAAGGCCATGCGACAAAATCTTCAGAGTTTATTTTAAATCAAATGACAAACGAGAGACAACAGCTAGAAGAAGCATTAGATGAATTAAAAGACTTTTTATCAGAGCCAAGAGGGGTTTCTGAGTTAACAATGGAGCTAGAAGCGAGATTAGAACAAATCACAAATTTTAAAACAAGTCTAACAGATGCGCAAATAAGAAGAGAAGCATTAAAAGCAAGTATAGACGTAGCTGAAGCCCAAGCCCAAACAAGAGACCAAATGATTGTAAGAAACAATAATGAGGCAGAGGAAGATACAACTACTTCATTTTCAAATACCCAAAGCATAACCCTTGAAAACACAGAAACCATACTTAAAGTAGAACTAGCAGAAGTAGAAGCAAATATTAATCAGTTTCAAAGACACATAACCCAACTACAAAGTGAAATTGAAGAGATTCAAATAGAGTTACAAGATAAAAGGTACCAACAAAGGTTAATAGAGCAAAGAGTGGATTTAGCACAAAATACATATGACGCATTTGTGAAAAAGTACGAAGAGTTAAGAGTAGCGGAATCTACTGAAATAGGCGAGCAAACTATTTCCGTGATTTCAGAAGCATATCCTTCTAGCATACCTACTGGACCAAATAAAACACTAAATATCGCGATTGCCCTAGTATTAGGTGTTATGCTTGGCGGATTTTTAGCGTTTTTCATTGAGTACTGGGAAAGTACAGGGAAAGACAAAGAAGAAGAAAAAGCTTCCCAAGTCACTCATTGATAAGTACAAATTAATTATATTTTAACCAAAAGTCTAAATGAGAAATAAATCAATAAGTTGAAAAAGATTAATGCAGTAAGGGGGATTAAGATGGCTTCAGACATATCTAGCTTAAAAAGCGATAACCATGAAGACAACTGCGAACGAAAAAAAATAAAATTAAAACATAGAAAGCTAATTTTAGCCCTTATTGACATATTCTTAGTGAATCTGGCGGCTTTATCAGCATTACTTCTACGTTTTGACTTTGATATACCAAGTCAATATATGAGTAGCTTTAGTCAGTCTATCATACCTACAACCGTGGTTATGATAACAGCATTCTATTTATCAAATCTCTACCAAAGTGTTTGGAGATATGCAAGTGTAGAAGAACTGTTCCTAATAGTGTTTTCTTCCTTTGTGGGAAGTACAGCCCTTTTTGGAATATATCATATACTACCTATAACATACCCCCGAAGCTTCTACATTTTATTTATGCTATTAAGCATTGCTTTTGTAGGGGGCGTAAGATTTACATATCGTTTTTTAAGAAGGATGAAGTATGCTTTTACAGAGGATTTAGAACGAAAAAGAGTACTTATCGTTGGGGGCGGAACCGCAGGATCATTAATTATTAAAGAAATGCATGCCAATCCTCAAATGCATAAGTACCCTGTTGCAATAGCAGACGATGATACTACCAAGAAAAAAAGACGAATTCACGGTGTGCCAATATTAGGCACACGAAAAGATATAAATGAAATTGTTAAAAACAAAAACATAGATGAAATCATTATAGCAATACCAAATAACAGTAGAAAAGAAATAAAAGAAATTGTTGATATATGCAAAGAAACAAAATGCAAACTTAAAACATTGCCAGCAATAAAAGAACTCATAGGCGAACAAGTCAGCATTAAGGAAATTAGAGACGTAGAAATAGAAGACCTTCTTGGCAGAGAACCAATAGAAGTCGATCTTCAAGGCATATGTGATTACATAACAAACCAAGTTGTACTAGTAACCGGTGGGGGCGGGTCTATAGGCTCCGAGCTATCCAGACAGATTGCCGGCTTTAACCCAAAACAACTAATTATACTAGACATTTATGAAAACAACGCATACGAAATACAACAAGAGCTAGTAACAAAATACCAAGACAAACTAAATCTAGAAGTAATCATCGCCTCAGTTAGAGACAAAAAAAGGTTGGAACAAGTATTTAGAACCTATAATCCAACCGTAGTTTTCCATGCAGCAGCCCATAAACACGTGCCCCTTATGGAAAAAAGTCCCACGGAAGCGATTAAAAACAATGTTTTTGGTACAATGAACGTAGCAGAGTGCGCCGATCAATACGGAGCAAAAAGATTTGTGCTGATTTCAACAGACAAAGCCGTTAATCCTACAAACATTATGGGTGCAACAAAAAGAGTAGCAGAAATGATTATTCAATCCATGAACAAACAAAGCAAAACAGAGTTTGTCGCCGTACGTTTCGGAAACGTACTTGGTAGTAATGGAAGTGTAATACCATTATTTAAAAAACAAATTGAATCCGGAGGGCCAATAACCGTTACCCACCCAGATATAATTAGATACTTCATGACCATACCCGAAGCCGTACAGCTTGTAATACAAGCAGGAGCAATGGCCAAAGGTGGAGAAATATTCGTACTAGACATGGGAGACCCAGTTAAAATAGTAGACCTAGCAAAGGACCTAATACAACTATCCGGCTTCGAGCTAGATGTAGACATAAAAATAGAATTCTCCGGCCTAAGACCAGGAGAAAAACTATACGAAGAACTACTCATGGCAGAAGAAGGCCTAGAAAATACCCAACACGGAAAAATATTTATCGGCGAACCAGTATTTACAGACCTAGTTCAACTACAAAAAGAACTAACAAAACTAAGCGCCATACTACTAACAGAAGACCCAACACTGATAGAAAATATGGTCAGAAAGATCGTACCAACATTTAAGAGAGTGGGTTAACAATAGTTAAACAGTAGCGAAACAATAGTTAAACAATTGTTTAACGATGGTTTAATGATAGTTCTACTATTGTTAAAGGAGGTAATGGTATGTTTAGTTTTCAGAACCTGCAAATCTATCAACTGGCAAAAGACATAGTTAAATTCAATTATAGATTAACTAAGAAGTTTCCAAGTGAAGAAAAGTATGCACTCATACAGCAAATGAATAGAGCAGTAGTTTCTGTACCAAGTAATATTGCTGAAGGAACAAGTAGAAAAAGCAATAAAGATAAAGCTCATTTTGTTAATATAGCTTATGGATCATTGATGGAGCTAGTCTGTCAGATGGAAATAGCGTTAGAACTTGGATATATAGAGGAAAGTGAATATGATGAATTTATAATAATGGTTAAGAATTTGTCCGTGAAGATGAGCAATTACCTTAGAACTATAGTTTAACTATTGCACAACAAATGATAATGAAAGGGAAGAGCTTTGTAACGATTGTTCAACAATTGTTTAACAACTGCTCAACGGTGATAAATATGTATGTAAAATATTTCAAGCGATTAATAGACATAGTATTATCTTTAATAGCCCTTATCTTGCTATCACCGCTATTACTATTGTTAGTACTAGCAATCAAACTCGACTCCCCAGGTCCCGTCCTCTTCAAACAAAAAAGAGTCGGAATCCATAAGAGTCATTTTAATATACTAAAATTTCGAACCATGAGAATAGACACACCAAAAGACACACCAACCCATTTGCTAGACAACCCAGACCAATGGATTACAAAAGTTGGTAAGTTCTTAAGAAAGACAAGCTTAGACGAACTGCCACAAATTATAAATATCCTAAAAGGAGATATGAGCATTATCGGTCCAAGACCAGCCCTTTGGAACCAATATGACCTGATTAAAGAAAGAGATAAGTACAAAGCCAACGATGTACCAGTAGGCCTAACAGGATGGGCACAAATTAACGGCAGAGACGAACTTGAGATTGATGTGAAGGCAAAACTTGATGGGAAGTACGCTGAGAAGATTGGATTCATAATGGATGTCAGATGCTTCTTTGGGACAATATTCAGTGTTCTTGGAAGCGATGGTGTTGTTGAAGGCGGGACTGGAAAGAAAAAAGCTGATAAAGAAGAGTCATTGAAACAATAGCTAAACTATGGTTAAACAATTGTTTAACTATTGATAAACAACTGCTGAACTATTGTTTATAGCCAACTGACCAACTGTCCAACTATAACGAGGTGAAATGATAATGAAGCGAGTTATAATCACTGGTAAAAACAGCTACATAGGGACAAGCCTAGAGAACTGGCTATTAAAAGAACCCACTAAATATAAAGTAGACACCATTGATATGAAGGATAACTCTTGGAAAGAGAAGGACTTCAGTTCATATGATGTAGTATTTCATGTAGCTGGGATAGCTCATATAAAAGAAACATGTGATAATCAGGATCTTTATTATAAAGTAAACAGGGATTTGGCCTATGAAGCTGCTCAAAAAGCAAAACAAGATAGAGTAGAGCAGTTTATTTTTCTAAGTTCAATGAGCGTTTATGGTATTGAGAATGGCGTTATCGATATAGACACACCACTCAAGCCAGATAGCGCTTATGGAAAGTCGAAGATTGAAGCAGAAGGGCTTATCAATAAACTACAAGATGATTCGTTTATTGTAGCGACTTTAAGGCCGCCTATGGTCTATGGAAAGGGATGTAGAGGCAACTATCCAAGATTAGTTGGTCTAGCTCTTAAGACTCCAATTTTTCCAAAGGTAGATAATAAGCGCAGTATGATCTACATAGACAACTTATCAGAGCTTGTTAAGCAACTCATCGATAACAGAAGTGGAGGATTATTCTTTCCACAGAATGCTGAGTATGTAAACACTAGCGAGATAGTGAGGTTAATTGCTGAAGTTCATGGAAAGAAGATTATGACGACTAAGTTATTTAATCCATTATTAAGGCTGCTGAATGTAAGTACAGTGAATAAGGTATTTGGTGACTTGGTGTATGACATGAATATGTCTGAGTACGAGAATGATTATAGAGTTTGTGGGTTAAGTGTATCATTAGCGAAGACAGAAGGTAGGACCTAGCTAATGATGGTAGATGAAAATTACAGCGTTTTAATGTGTGCATATACACAAGAAAAACCTGATTATTACAAAGCAGGTATTGAGAGTACGTCAATCAAACACAATCTTCTGAAGAGATAGTGTTTGTTAAGGATGGACCAATATACGTGGAGCTAGATAAAATCATAAATCATTATGAATCAAACGATTTCGATTTATTTGCTAGGAAGGCAAATAACAAAGGGTATAAAAAAATATAGGAATGAGTTAATAGCTAGAAGAAAATAGAGAAAGGGGGAGTATGAATAAATGATTAAGTCTAGTACGAGAGTGAGTGTGATTATACCAACATATAAACGTGAGGTTAAGTATCTATTAAGGGCTATAAATTCGGTTAAGAATCAAACTTATAAGAATACTGAGATAATTGTTGTTGATGATAATCCACCAGGTTCTGAATATAGAAAAAGAATGATGGATTTTATGAAACAATACACCAACGATTCTGATGTTATTTATTATGTGAATGAAACGAATATGGGGGGGGCTTTAGCGCGGAATAATGGAATAAATGTAGCGACAGGAGATTTTATTACATTTTTAGATGACGATGATGAGTATTTGACTAAAAAAGTTGAGAAACAATTAAATTTTATGATAGAGAAAAATTGTGATATGTCATTTACAGATTTGAAATTAGTTAATGATAATAAAGTTGTTATAGATTATCGTGAATATCCTAAATTAAATAGCTTCGACAAACAAGGGCTTTTAAAGTATCATATTATGAGACATCTAACAGGGACACCAACTTTTATGTATAAAGCTAGTAAACTCAAAGAAATTGGTGGTTTTGAAGATGTAAAGATGGGACAAGAGTTCTATTTAATGCTGAAATCAATAGAAAATGATTTGAAAATTTGCTATTTCCCAGAGTGTGATGTTAGAGCATATAGACATAATAAAGGTGGGATTTCCCAAGGAAAGAATAAAATAATTGGAGAAAATGAGCTTTTTGAATTTAAGAAGAAATATTTTAATATTTTTACAACAAGAGAGAAGATGTTTATAAGATTTAGGCATTATGCAGTAATGACAATGGCTTATAAGCGAAATAAGCAATACTTTAGAGCTTTAAAAAATGTCGTAATTATGTTTGTGTCATCGCCAATTGATTGCATAATAGAAGGGAGATGTTTCATTCTAAGGACACTGCCTAAAAGAGAAAGGAAAAAATGATTTTATGAGCTTATACAAAAATAGTAGTTGAACAGAAAAACAGATACTTAACTTGGTATGGACATTGCATACTTTAATTGCTTTTAAAATGCTAAAAATTAATATAAGATTAATAGTATGGGAGGCTTCGAAGTGAAATTGATTACAATAATTGGTGCACGGCCACAATTCATAAAGGCCGCACCTTTTTCGGAAGAGTTTAGAAAAAATAACCAAGAAATTCTTGTGCACACAGGCCAGCATTATGATGCGAATATGTCGGATGTTTTTTTTGAAGAGCTAGGCATACCAAAACCTGACTATAACTTAGGGGTTGGATCTGGTAGTCATGGTAAGCAAACTGCAAAGATGCTGGAGGGCATAGAAGAAATAATTCTAAAAGAGAAGCCTGATGGGCTGCTTGTTTATGGTGATACTAATTCTACCTTAGCAGGGGCGCTAGCAGCAAGCAAGCTACATATCCCTGTATACCATGTTGAAGCTGGACTTCGTAGTTATAATAAGCTAATGCCAGAAGAACAAAATAGGATTTTAACGGATCATATTTCAGACATGCTACTCTGCCCGACTCAAACGGCGGTTAAAAACCTCAGTGAGGAAGGTATTACAACTGGCGTAGTTAATACTGGGGATATCATGTACGATACAGTAATTAGAAATATTAATATTTCTGAGCAAAAATACGTTAATGGAAAATGGTTTGACGAATTAGTAAAAGAAAATGGTAGCATAAGAAAACTGAATGAAAAAGAGTACTACTTAGCAACGATTCATAGGGCGGAAAACACTGATAATCCAGATAAACTTGTAAATATTTTTAAAGCATTTAGTAAGTTGGAGAAGCCTGTATTGTTACCTTTGCATCCAAGAACTAAGAAATTAATTGAGGATTTAGAAATTGACTTCAGTAATATCATAATTATCAAGCCGATAGGTTACTTATTAATGCTCTATTTAACATCTAATGCCTATATGGTAGTAACTGATTCTGGAGGATTGCAGAAAGAAGCCTATTATCTTAAAACACCATGTACAACACTGAGAGATCAGACTGAATGGGTAGAAACATTAATTAATGATTGGAATGTATTAAGCCCTACTGATGAGGATTCGATTACAAGTACGGTAACTAGAAAGTTAACTTGCTTTAATCATCCGCAACCAGATCTATTTGGGGATGGACATACAGCTAAATATATATGTGAAGCAATTAAAAAAGGGGGAATTTAATTATGAGCAATTTAAAAGAAAAACTATTAAACAAAACTGCGGTACTTGGTGTTGTAGGACTTGGGTATGTTGGTCTACCACTAGCGGTTGAAAAAGCTAAAGCAGGGTTTAAAACTATTGGTTTCGACGTACAAGAATCTAAAGTTAAAATGGTGAATGATGGCCAAAATTATATTGGTGATGTTGTTAATGAGGATTTAGAACAAATCGTGAATTCTGGGTTGCTTGCTGCAACGATGGACTTTGCAGAAGTAGCGAAAGCCGACTGCGTTTGCATTGCTGTTCCAACACCACTGGACGCTTATCAGCAACCAGATATAAGTTATGTTAAGGCATCTGCTGAAAGTATTGTTCCACACATGCATAAAGACATGTTGATTATTCTTGAATCAACTACATATCCAGGAACAACAGAGGAACTTTTAAAGCCAATTCTAGAAAAATCAGGGCTTAAGTGTGGAGAAGACTTCTATCTTGCGTTTTCACCTGAAAGAGTAGACCCTGGTAATCTAATTTATAAAACTAAGAATACACCTAAAGTTGTAGGGGGTATTACGCCTAAATGTACAGATGTTGCAGCAGCCCTATATGAATCAATTCTTGAAGCTCCAATTCACAGAGTGTCTTCTCCAGCTGTAGCGGAGATGGAAAAAATATTGGAAAACACTTATAGAAACGTGAACATTGGTCTTGTCAATGAACTTGCTATTCTTAGCAATAGGATGGGTATTAACTTCTGGGAAGTAGTTGATGCGGCCAAGTCTAAACCTTATGGATTCCAAGCTTTTTATCCCGGACCTGGACTTGGTGGACACTGCATACCATTAGATCCTTACTATTTATCTTGGAAGGCTAGAGAATATGGTTTCCATACATCAATGATAGAGTCTTCGATGATGGTAAATGATAGAATGCCTGAATACTGTGCTGAAAGGGCTAGTAAAATCCTAAACAGATTTAAGAAAGCAATGAGTGCCTCAAGAATATTAATCCTAGGAGTAGCTTATAAACAAGATATTGATGATTATAGAGAAAGTCCTGCTATTAGAGTAATTGAAGAACTTGAAAAAGAAGGTGCTGAAATAGTTTACTTTGATCCTTTTGTTTCCGAATATCATGAGCATGGTGTTGTTAAAAAAGGAGAACCTGAATTAACTGCAGAACTAATTGAAAGTGCAGATCTTGTTATTGTAACAACAGCGCACACGAATGTTGATTATGACTTTATCCAGAAACATGCAAAAGCAATCTTTGATACAAAGAACGCAATGAAACAAATAGATAAACGTGATAATATCGAATTGTTATAGGAGGGCTTACTTTGAGTTTAAAATTCGCAATTATCGGATGTGGAAGAATTTCACCAAATCATTTAGCTGCTGCACTTGTGAATGAACTTGATATTGTAGCATTATGTGATATTGAAGAGTCGAAGATGAATGAAGCTATTGAAAGACATGAACTTCCAATAGCTACTAAGAAATATGTAGATTATAAGGAAATGCTTAATATTGAGAAGCCTAAACTAGTAGCAATATGTACGGAAAGTGGAAAACATGGACAAATTGCATTAGATTGTATTGAAGCTGGAGCTAATCTTATCATCGAAAAGCCTATTGCACTTTCATTAGAAGAAGCAGATAAGATTATCGAAAAAGCCAATGAAAAGAATATCAAGGTTAGTGCATGTCATCAGAATAGATTCAATAAATCTGTTCAAAAAATTAGAGAAGCAGTTGAAGACAACCGTTTCGGTAGACTTATGCATGGCACTGCCCATATCAGATGGAATAGAGGAGAAGACTACTATAAACAGGCACCATGGAGAGGGACCTGGGAACAAGATGGTGGAGCTCTAATGAATCAGTGTATTCATAATATTGATCTTCTTAGATGGATGATGGGGGACAACATTACTGAAGTAGTAGGTATGACAGATAACTTGATACATGGATTCATTGACGCAGAGGATTTAGGAATGGCCCTAGTGAAATTTGCAAATGGAAGTTATGGTATTATTGAGGGAACAACAAACATATATCCACAAAATCTCGAAGAAACACTATATATTTTTGGGGACAAAGGAACAGTTAAAGCAGGAGGTAAGTCTGTTAACCTAATTGAAGAATGGCAGTTTGCAGACAATCTAGATAACCCAGAAGAAGTTAAAGAGAAATATCATGAAAACCCACCAACCGTTTATGGTTTCGGTCATAATCCACTTTACGCAGATGTCATTGACGCTATCAAAAATGATAGACAACCTTATGTAACAGCACTTGATGGAAGAAATGCACTTGAACTCGTTCTTGCTATTTACAAATCTGCAGCGGAAGGAAAGAGTGTACAACTTCCACTTGATAAATGTGGTACACTAGATTTTAAAGGAAGGTTCGACAGATGAGTTATTTCGTTCATGAGAGCAGCTACATAGATGATGATGTAACAATAGGTGAAGGTACAAAAATTTGGCATTTCTGTCACATTCATAAAGATGTTCAAATCGGAGAAAAGTGTTCCTTAGGCCAAAATGTTAATGTGTCAAGCAATGTTAAAGTTGGAAATGGTGTGAAAATACAAAACAATGTGTCTGTTTATGAAGGTGTAGAACTTGAAGACTATGTATTTTGTGGTCCTTCTATGGTGTTTACAAATGACTTAACACCAAGGAGTAAATATCCTAAAGGGCCTACAGGTTACAAAAGGACATTAGTAAAGCACGGTGCTTCTATAGGTGCAAACGCAACAATTGTTTGTGGTAATACAATAGGTGAGTGGGCTATGATTGCATCTGGCGCCGTTGTAACAAAAGATGTACCTGATTATGCACTAATGGCTGGAGTACCTGCAAAACAGATTGGATGGGTGTGTGAATGTGGAATGCCCTTAAAAGAAAATAATAAATGTGATGAATGCGAGAGAAATTATATTCTTGAAAATGAAGGGCTAAAAGAAAAATAGTTTTTGGGAGTGATGGTTTTGGAATTTAGAGACTTAAAGGCTCAATATATCAAATATAAAACTCAGATTGACTCAGGAATACAGGAAGTTTTAGATAATACTAATTTTATTGGAGGAAAGGAAATAAAAAGCTTAGAACAAAGATTAGCTGAATATGTAGGCGTTAAACACTGCATTACTTGTGCAAATGGGACCGAAGCAATGACACTCATTATGATGGCATGGGATATAAAAGAAGGTGATGCAGTTTTTGTTCCTGATTTTACATTTTTTTCAACAGGAGAAATTGTTTCATTTAGCGGTGCTACGCCAATTTTTGTTGATGTAGATAGGGACACATTTAATATTGACACAGTTAAATTAGATAGAGCTATAAATAAAGTACTAGAAGAAGGGAAACTAACACCCAAAGTGATCATACCAGTAGATCTTTTTGGCCTTCCAGCTGATCACATTGAAATCGAAAGAATTGCAAAGAAATATAATCTAAAAGTTCTTGAAGATGGGGCGCAAGGTTTTGGAGGAAGTATCAATGGTAAAAAAGCATGTAGTTTCGGGGATGCTGCTACAACATCATTTTTTCCTGCGAAACCATTAGGTTGTTATGGAGACGGAGGAGCTATTTTTACTGATGATGACGAGCTTACCGAACTACTGAATTCATTGAAGGTTCATGGAAAAGGGGATAATAAGTACGACAACGTGAGAATAGGGGTTAACTCTAGACTTGACTCTATTCAAGCAGCAATACTTAATGTAAAATTAACAGCTTTTATTAATCATGAACTTGAGGATGTAAATAGAATTTACAATGTTTATACAGAAAAACTAAAAGATGTTGTTGAAACGCCAGTAATACCCAAAGGATATATATCAAGTTTTGCTCAATATACAATTAAGTTAAAGAATAAAGAAGAAAGAGATGGTCTACAAGCTAAGTTGAAAGAAGATGGCATCCCAAGTATGATTTATTACGTAAAGCCAATGCACAGGCAAGGCGCATTCGATGAACATTATTATAATGATAGTGATTTCAAAGTGACAAATGAGTTGTGTGATACTGTACTGTCACTACCTATGCATCCGTATCTGAGAAATCAAGATGTTGAAAGAGTATTTAATTCAATAAAAAAATTCAAGTAGGGAAAGAATTCGTTAGATTCTTAGGGTGGTGTTGAATGAAAAAAGTAATAATGATTGTGACTAATAGGTATGATCCGGATGTAAGGGTGCATAAAGAAGCTAAGTATCTTGTTAGCAGAGGGTTTGAAGTTGAGATTTTATGTTGGGATAGAGAAAACGACTATATAAATGATGCAAACGAAGAGATAGAAGACATTAAGATCACCAGGTTTTTTCCATATTCGAAATATGGAACAGGATATAAACAGTTAAAATCATTCTGTAAGTTTATTTTAGAAGTTAAAGAGTATTTAAAAGACATTGATTATGATTTTATGCATTGTCATGATTTAGATGGTATGGTAGTTGGTACCTATATAAAAAAAAATAACTCCAAGCTAGTTTTTGATATGCATGAAATTTATGAATTACAAGGTAATAAAAAAAAGACAAAATATTTAATACGACTAATTGTAAACTACTATCAAAAAAAGGCAGATCATATATTGTATGTAAACAAAATACAGAAAGAAACGTCTAACCAAACAACAAAAATGATTTATTTACCAAATTATTCAGAGAAAAAACTGTTGGGGAATATAGATAAAAATTTATCAGAAAAAATAAACATATCTTATATAGGTTCAGTTAGACAATATGAGGAATTCAGAAATTTATTTGAAGCATGCAAAAACATGGAAAAGGTTAGAATTTCTATACATGGCGCAGGCATTGCATTCAAGGACTTAAATGAGTTACAAAAAAAATACAACAATGTTACTACTACAGGAGTTTACGACATTAAAAAGTTACCGCTATATTACAGTGAAGCTGATATAATTTATGCTGTATATCCTAAAAAAAATATTCAACACATGAATTCATATCCTGTAAAATTCTATGAAGCAATCATTACGGCTACGCCTATTATAGTAAGCAAAGGTTCCATTCTTGAAAAGTTTGTAATTGATGAAGATATTGGATTTGTTGTTGATGGAGATAAAATTAATAATATTAAAAATGTGATTGAATATTTAGTAAACAATCCAGAAATAATTTATCAAAAGAAAAACAGGATTGAAAAACTTAAGCATAAATTTACATGGGAAGAAATTGTTGGTAACTTGGATTATATTTATTCTAGTTAAAATTACACTATTATATATTTTTATAAACTGTTCAACTTGCGGTAAAAATATCGTTTAATTAATTTGAAAGTAATACTTACTAGCATGATTTGAACTATGAAGCAGTGGAGGCTTGTGAATGGTTATTAAAAGCAAATTAGTTAAAAATTATTTTGTGTTGTTATCCTATATGATGCTGCTAATAATTTCATATGGGTTATTTATAGATCCTGTTTTTAATCAGGCTAGTATGTTCAATAATTTCAATTTAGTAAAATTTTTTGAATCTGTTTTTGTCTTTTCATGTTTATACATTGCAATTCCAAAAGAAGGCAATAGACCCTCTGCAGTAACTACAAACATTTTATATGTATTAATGGTAATTCCTTTTATTTCTTTATACTCAGCACATGATGAAAATAGAATATTCATGTATTATTTTACATCGAGCTTTATGTTAACACTTTTAACAATTAAAGTATTACCGCGTGTAAGACTAAAGTTCTTTAAAAATTCTCAGTATATTTTAATTTTTATGATTCTATGCATGTCCATTTATACATATGGCGAATTATTTAGATTAAACGGAGTACCTTCTTTGCAAGCTCTTAATTTGCTTGAAGTATATGATGTCAGAGAATTGACTAATTACAGTAGTAGCTTATTAATAAGGCTATCATCTTGGCAAGCAAGAATTATAAACTCTTTTATTATGTTGGTGGCCTATGAAAAAAAGAACAAAAAACTCTTTTTAGTTGCTGCATTTTTTCAGGTAGTTCATTTTTTATATGTTGGTCATAAATCGTTTCTATTTTTTCCTTTATACGTTTTTGCTGTTTACTACGCAGCTAAAAAGAAAAAAATAGTTGAGTTGCTTTTAGCAAGTTTAATATCAGTGGTTGTTATATCCTTAGTAGCATATTACTTATTTGATAATATTATAATTGGCTCGTTATTTATACGAAGAGTTAGTTTTGTTCCAGCTCAAAATAGTTTTTATTACTATGATTTTTTTTCGCAAAATGATTTTATTTTTATGTCAACATCATATCTACAATGGTTTTTTGATAGTCCAATATATAGTGAGAGAATAACAAATATGATAGGAAGGATTTACTATGGAAGACCATTTATGTCAGTTAATACTGGTTACTTAGGAGAAGCTTATTCCAACTTTGGATATTTTGGGATGCTTTTCTTTTCACTGTTTCTTTCCATTTTACTTAAATTGATGGATTCTATAGCAAAAACATCTAACAGTATAATATCTTTGGTCCTTATGTCCTCAGTTATGTATATTATGGTGGATAGTTCATTTATGGTATCATTAATATCACATGGAATTATAATTAGTGTTATTATAGCTTATTTACAAGCTAGTTATAAAAGGAGTAGAGAAGATGAAAATATTAATGATTGTACAGAATGACTTTGTAAATGATACACGTGTTTTCAAAGAAGCAAAAACATTAGGTCAAGAAGGTCATACAGTACAAATATTAGCATTACATTCAAAAGACTTATGTCAAAATGAGAGTTTTGGTAATTTTAATGTTAAGAGAATTATATTAAAAACAAGGGATAAGTTAAGTAATAGAAATAGGTATATACAGGCTATTAAATATCTTGAATTCTTTAAAAAGTGTTTAGACTTTGCTAGGAAATTTAATCCCGATATTATACATTGTCATGATGTATATACAGTGCCTATTGGATTTAGAATTAAAAGACAATTAAAATCAAAACTAGTATATGACTCACATGAATTGTGGAGTAGAGTTCATAATGTAGAATCTTTACCTAGGATAATTAGTAAAATTACCAAATATTTTGAGAAAAAAGCTGTTACTGAAAGTGATACAGTTATAACTGTAAGTGATTCCATTTCAAATTACTTTGTGAAACACTATGAGCTAAAAAATAAACCGTTAGTTTTAAGAAACATTCCGAATAAAAACACACTTACTAATTCTAGTAATCTACTACGAAACAAATTAAATATTTCACCTGAAGAAAAGATTATATTGTATCAAGGGGCTGTTCAGGTAGGGAGGGGAGTAGATAAGATTATAAAATTACTTCCAAACTTAGATAGTAGGATAGTTCTTGTGATTTTAGGGGGTGGGCCATTAATCGATAAAATTAAAGATTTGGTGTCATCTTTAGATATGAATGCAAGAGTTTTTTTTCATGAAAGTGTTAATCAAGAAGAACTAATTGATTACACAAGTTCAGCTGACTTAGGTATTCATTTGATGCAAAATATTTGTTTAAATCATTACTATGCTTTACCTAACAAAATTTTCGAGTACTTACAAGCTGGCATACCTATCGTCTGCAGTGAATTTCCAGAAATGAGAAAAATAATAGAAGATTATCGTGTAGGTATGACAGTTGATCCAGAAAAATTAGAAAAAACAGCGAAAGAAGTTAATTCTTTAATATTAGACCAGGAGCAAATGAAATTAGTTAAAGAAAAAGTAAGGCAAGCACGTCAAGTATTATGTTGGGAAAATGAACAAAAAATACTGGTTGATGCTTATAACAACTTAGCAAAAGATTTTAATAAATAAAACTATACAATAATAATTCACGATATATAGATAAAATAATCTGAATATTAAAAGAGGGTTTTAATGTGACAACAATAATTAAACAATCCCAAAAGTTATACCGTGAGGGTTTCTTTCACGTTATGCTTGGTAATACACTAGTCAAAGCGATTGCTTTTATTTCAAGCATAGTCATTGTTAGGTTAGTGGATAAGCAAAGTTATGCATATTTAGCATATGTAAATAATTTGTATGCATATATAGCTCTATTTTCAGGTTTTGGTATGTCTTCAGCATTACTAAAGTATTGTTCGTCAACTGCTGATATATCGTCTAATAAAGCTTTTTTTTATTTTGCAATCAAATATGGATCCATTTTTCAGTTTGTTTTAACAATAGTTTTACTAGGATATATGTATATTGCCGAAATACCATTCCCAGAAGCAAGGTCATTGGCATTATTATTTATACTAATGCCTGTTTTGACATATGTCTTGCAAACTACTCAATCATACGTAAGGTCTCAAAGAAATAACAAGCTCTATGCTCAAATAGGTGTTACCCAAACTATTATAGTATTTATTTTTAGCATACTATTTGTATTGACTTTAGGCATTAAAGGAGTACCAATGGCACGTTACTTGGGGGTCACAATTGGAATAATCGTTGCAATCCGGTACGTCCGGAATAGTTTTATAGGCAGCATAACTATAACATTAAGTAGATCTCAAATTAAGAGTTTTATTCTAATGGGTAAATCATTAATGATTGCAAACTTATTCTCAATGATAATGCCCCTAAATGAGTTGTTTTTAATTAATCATTTGCTTAGGGATGAAGCGATAACAGCAAATTATAAAATCGCAATGCTTATTCCTTCTCAGTTATCTTTTATAACTGGATCAATAATGGTATATTATTTTCCTATTATCGCTCAAATGACTAAGAATAAGAAAATTTTAAAAACTTCAATAAATGTACAGTTATTAGCAGCTTCAATTATTGGATGTATAAGTTTAATAGGTTATATTTTCACACCCTATATAATTGAATTTGTTTATGGAGATATATACTCTGATGCTATGACACTTTCTAGATTGTTTTGGCTAGTGTATGCAATAAATTCTGGCTTTAGAATGATTCCAATGAATATTATGCCAGCTATTGGGAGGGTTAAATTTAATGAAAGAATGGCTATTATCACGAGTATAGTTCATTTACTAGTTGATTATTTGTTACTAAGCAAGTTTGGGATAAGTGGAGCCATATACGCGACACTGAGTGTATACTTAATATCTGGAACTATCTATTGGTATTATTTAATAAAAATTTGTCATGCAGATGCAGATGCAAATATTGTTATATAATAAAAGTTTCAAGTGGATATATCATGGATTTAGAGACTAGAGTGGGAAGTGAGGTATATAGGTGCATGAAAAAGACTGCGTTCAAATTGTTTCAGGTGTTTAACAATAGGGGATTACTTAAAATATACAAACAATTACAAAATAACTTAGATAAAAGTTACGAGAGTTTATTAGCGGAGCAGAATAGTAAGCTTAGTAAAATAATTGAATATTCTTTCGAGAATGTCCCTTATTATAATGATATAATGAAAAACAGACAAATTGATCCAAAGTGTATTAATTCAATTAAGGAATTGAAAACTCTTCCTATTATAAATAAAGACATAATAAAAAATAATATTAAACAATTTTACTCAAATGAAATAATAGAGTACGTTAATGGTGCAACCGGCGGTACAACAGGCAGCTCATTAAGTTATCGAATGTCAAGGGATGATTATCTTTTAAGTAAGGCTATACTGTATAGGGGATGGGGGTATGGAGGCTATAATTTAGGGGATACAGTAGTTACCATAGCGGGTAGCTCTTTAGTACCGAATAATAATAATGGATTTAAAAATAGAGTTCTAGAAATACTTCAAAGTAATTACCAACTGTCTTCATATAATATTACAGAGGAAACTTTGTCAGAATATGTAATGAAAATAAATGCAGAAAAACCTAAATTTATAAGAGGGTATGCCTCTTCCTTAAATGAGTTATCAAAATTTATTATTAAGAATAATATAAAAACGATAAGGCCAATGGCTGTTTTTTCGACAGCTGAAATGCTGACAAATGAGTATCGCGTTCTTATCGAGCGAGCTTTTTCTACGAAAGTATACGATCAATATGGGTTAAATGATGGTGGTGTTACTGCTTTTGAATGTGAGGAACATTCGGGATATCACATTGATATGGAAAGAAGTATTTTAGAAGTAGTTGATGATTATGGAAATCCTGTGAAAGAAGGAGAGCCAGGAAGGATAATTGCTACTAGTTTAACTAATTATGCTATGCCGTTTATAAGATACGAGACTGGTGATGTGGGTATTATGGCTTCGGGAGTTTGTAAATGTGGCTTACCATTTAGGCGTTTAGAAAAAATAATTGGAAGAACAGATGATATGATTAAAACAAGACAAGGAAAAAGAATACATTCTAGTTTTTTAAGGAAGATAATAAGAAGCTATGATTATATTGACAAATTTCAAGCTGTTCAAAATGATTATTACACATTAAGTGTAAGTATAGTGGTTAAAGAATTTTACAAAAGAGAAAATTATTTAATCTATGAGAAAGAAATACATGATGAAATAACCGATTATTTTACAAAAAATAGTATTGATCTAAAAGTAAAAATTGATGTGGTTGACTCAATCGAATTAAGCGATTCCGGTAAGCAAAGATTTTTTATATCAAACTTAGAAGAGCAATGAATTAGAATATTTCTTAGAAAAAAAAACTCTCTGAATAGACCATTAGCATTCATTCAAAGTTCATATTGCTTGTTCCATAGAGGTGGCTGATCGGTCAGGCATCCTAAATGCTTTATACCATCTAGTTTTCGTTCTACAAACGTAGCGAAACACCCCTTGCTTTTAGGCTCTTTGTCAATAGTTGGGGTGGGATTATATTTAATCCCGCTCCATTATTACATTAGAGCCTATTTTAGTATAAT